>JACRIK010000003.1:300000-596330 GCA_016235865.1 Planctomycetota bacterium
CTCAACACCACATCCTGCAACTTGCCTTCGTGCGAGATGCCGAAGCTTTCATCTAGGAATCTAGTCACCTCAAATTCCTCGCCATCTTTGTCTTTGAGTAGGGTAAATTTGTCGTCCGACACCTCAACTAATTTGATGCGTTGGATTGCAAAATTTCGCAGCGCCCGGCGCAGTTCGCTATATCCCACGCAGTATAATCCGCCTTCATAAAAAGACAGGGCATAGGGATGGAATAAGTGCTTGTCGGTTTTATCCCGGCCGTATGCCAAATAGGTGATATGGCATTTCCTCTTTTCCCGCGATGCCCGGTTCAATTTCTCTATGATAGAGTTAAAATTCCGGTAATCAGTCAAAGCCCCCAGTTTAGGAACGACAGTTTCCTGCGAATAGAGGATGAAATCTATGGCATTAACCGGCAGGGTCTTATGGATTTTATCCAGGGCGGAATCTATGCCCTCTTTGAAAGGCGTGCCTTGAAGCGCGCTTAATAGACCCTTGCTGAAATAAAGGGACATCAGTTCGGTCAGGGTGAACGGGACACTGGGCGTGCGGGCTCCCTTTGTCAGAAGCCATTTTATTTTCTCGCCTATCTTCTCCTTTT
Organism: Planctomycetota bacterium; assembly: GCA_016235865.1. Classification (NCBI taxonomy): domain Bacteria; kingdom Pseudomonadati; phylum Planctomycetota; species Planctomycetota bacterium. The sequence goes on from JACRIK010000003.1 coordinate 300,602, forward strand.
CCAAGGGGAAGCCGGCGTTCTGCAAGACATTCAGGTCGCGATAAATAGTCCTTTTGCTGTAGCCGATTTCGTGCGCCAGTTCTTCAGCCGTGATGCCATAATGAAGCATATCCAGCCGCTTTAATATCTTCCACTGCCGGACGAATTGCCTGCCTCGTTCTTCTGTTTTCATATTTTATTGATATAGTGACCCACTACTCTCACCCTACCATTTACGCCTTTGCCAAACAAGGTTTATAACCTATGACCTACTTCCCCGTTTTCAATCTCTCCAACAGTTCTTTGATAGCCGGCTTGACGGCCTCATCCGCCAGGGGCAATGCCTTGGCCAGCATCTCGATGGCCGGTGCCCGTTTGCCCTTGCCGGCATAGTAACGTCCCAGATTATAATAGGCCCGGTAGTCCTGCGGATAATTCTTTAGCACCATTGAGTTGGTCCGTTCAAACATCACCTCCTGATTCTGCTCCCGCAGGTCCGGCATGACCTGGGCCTGTATCTTGACCGCCTGGTAATAATTCTTGATGGCGTTATCCCTGTCCACACCGGTGCCGCTGGGTTTGGTGGATTTCTCCAGCCAGGCATCTCCGATGTGCGAATAGGTCTCTGATAATTCCGGCGCGATGACCAGCGACCTTTCGTATTGCTTAATCGCCTCGTCATACCGGCCCATCTCGTGATAGACCTCGCCGACCTCGTTCCGCAATGCCGGATGCTGGGGCGAGAGTTCGCAGGCCTGCTCGTAATATTTGATGGCCAGATTGAATTGCTCAGCCCGCCGGGCCGGGTCTTTGGATTCCCGGCCCTGAACCCGGTAGAACCGGCCCATATTGGCCTGGCGGGTTGGGTCTATCGGATTATATTTAACCGACTTGTCCAGATAATCCAGGCACCGGTCATACCAGGCCTTTTTCTTCGCCGGGTCCGGCTCGGCATAGTATTTTTCCAGGCACATCCGGGCTGATTCCCCGAAATAGGTATTCTTTTTCGGCGAGAGCGCCAGCGCCTCTTCGTAAAGTTTCAGCGCGCCGGACCAGTTCTTGGCCCCCTCCTGGCCCGAGCCGACCTTGTAAATCAGGTCGCCCTTAATCAGATTGAGGTTGGTATACGTGATAATGAACAGGGTGATGACCGCTATCAGGATAGACGAGAATACCCGGAGCGGGGAGACGGCCAAAAGAGATTTTGGATTTCTGATTTCGGATTTCGGACTTGTGGCAATACCAGGTTTATTCCCGGCCTCTTGGCGGGTCAGCGCCCAGGCCAGGGCCAGGATATTGATAAACAGCCCGCTATAGAAAATCGTGATGGCCGCGGTCGGGCTATAAAACGGCGGCAGGAAGGAAACCAGGATAATATAATAGATGACGGTGATGACGGCGGAAATCAGGGATGAGAGGATGAACCCAGCCCCTGCGGGCGCAGTCGCAACTGAGCCACGATTATTTTTGGGCTGGGGCTGGGTAAACTTCCGGTTTAATAAATAGAACAAGACGGTTGAGGACAGCCAGGCGGCAATTATCAGCACCGCGATGCGCATGGCCTTTTCGGCGTTATCGTGCGGAGACGGGGCGGAGACGAAATTAAAGACCAGGGTAGTCAGGATGAGGGTGACTATCAGCATAGAGCTCAGAGCATAGGGCATAGAGGTTGCGGGGATAGGGTCAGAGCCCTTTTTCTTGGGTTCCTCCGGCTGCTCATTGGTCAATCCCTTAAACATAATCACGATAAGTATGGCCAGATAGATATAGAAATAGGTGCGCGAGGCGGTCAGGTCGATCCCGAACTGGGTCTCGATAAAGTGGCCGATGAGCGCGGAGAAGAGGGTGATGAGAAGAAGCGTAGGGCGTAGAGCGTAGAGCGTAGAGCATGAAGCGTCGAGTGCTTTAAGTTCGGCTATTGTGCGATAGAACAAATAAACGACCGCGCCGGCGACTATGCCTAATGGCACGCCGACGGCTATAAATATGGTCTTATCCAGTAATATCGGAACAACCAGTCCGGCCAGGCCGAAGAGCAATAAGAGGCAAATAAAGACGACAAGTTCAATCGAGGTTTTGTGTGTTCTGTTTTTACCAAGCGCCTTTTCTTTTACTATGTCATTCCCGCGCAGGCGGGAATCCATATGTTCCGGTGTATTCTGGATTCCTGCTTTCGCAGGAATGACAGCACCGGGGTCCTTATTACCAATCAATCCTAATGACTTAAATGCGTAGAAGATAATGGCGCCGAATAATAACAGATATATCAATGCGCCGATTAGGCCGTTGGTGATGACCGTATCAAAGAATTCGTTGTGCGAGCGGTCCGGCAGGGTAATCCTGTTCTTTTCGCTGGTGACCAGCTCGGCCGGGCAGTATTTATAGTAAGGCACGAACATGGTCTCGGGCCCGTAGCCGACCACGGCCCGGTAGGAATCCGATTGGACCATCTTAACCACGCCCTGCCAGATGAGTAGCCGGACTGTCGCCGCGCCTTCCCGGGCTTCGAGCAGCTGTCCCAGGCGCCCCATCTTGGATTTCAGGGCTTGAAAGGGTGTATTGGGCAGTGCCAGCGCCAGGAAGAATCCCAGCACCAGGGCCGCCGCGATGTAACTGCCTAATGACAAATAGCGCCGGCGGAATACCAGGCCGGATAATACAATAAAGAAAAACCCCGCGGTAATCAGGCCCAGGAGCGGGCCCCGGCTCTCGGTCAGAAATAGACAAACCACCTGGGCCAGTAATATGATGATATAGAATACGGATTTAGCCGGAGCGGATTCCTTTAGCGCGCGTATCAGCAGATAAACCGTGAGCGGGATGACCATGAGCAGATACGAGCCCAGGAATATGGGATTGCCCAGGGTGGAGGCAATCCGAATGGAGAAATCAGCGCCCCAGTCCAGGGCCTCCAGCTTGCCTTTCTGGGCAAAGCCGTAGAGCATCACCGGAATCGATGTCAGGATGATGGCCACGAAGATGCGTTCCAGTTGCTTCCAATTATTCAAGGTCAGGGTGGTAATGGCGAAGATGATAAAATAACCCATCAGGGTATAGGCGCCCTGGCCCCGGACATCGTTGCCCCACCAGCTGCCGGACGGCAGGACCGACAGGAAGGTGGAGGCGAGATAACTCAGGCCCAGCAGGAGCGTCAGGATAACCAGGGGCTGTCTGAGCAGGGATTTTAGTTCTGGGAGTGAAACCCGCTTAATGATGAATGCGGCCAGCATGACCAGGGCAATGGAGCGCACCGCCGTGCTCTTATTCAGCTCAAAGGGAACCGTGGAATTGAGGTTAATGAACAGCGGCGCAATTACCAGCCCGGCCAGCCAGCACGCCTCGATGACCCTATCGCAGAATGAAGTGAGTTTGTTCATACAATCATGCAGTAGTCAGTAGACAGTGGTCAGTAGTCAGTTTCACGGAAATTTACTGTCTACTGTTTACTGCCTACTGTATACTTCTTTCTATATAATAAATCTCTTTAAACAATTTGACAACTAATAAAGGGTTTGTTATGAATAAGCCCGATGTTACAGGTAACGTTGCAAAACCGGAAGGAGATTATCTTCGAAGGCATGGCCGAATCGGTGTTTCTGCCGGGCGAATACGGGGAGTTTGAGGTCCTGCCGTTCCACGCCCCGATTATCAGCACGCTCCGGAAGGGAAAGTTAAGAATTGATGACCTTTTCCTTGAGATAAACGGCGGAATTGCTAAAATGGACCAGACCAACAAGCTGTTATTGTTGGTGGAGTAAGGAATACCCCGCAATTCTGCGGGGTCTAAGTGCCAGTAAGTCGCTTTGCTTCAACTGGCACTAAGAAAGGGAATTAAAATGTCAGTAGTAATCAGAATGGTCCGCCAGGGCCGGAAGAATGAACCACACTTCCGCATCGTAGTGTCCGACAAGCGGCAGAAGATAGACGGCGCCTATATCGAAAATCTGGGTAATTACGAGCCCAAGGCGGAAAAGGATAAGAAAATCAACATCAAGGACGAACGCCTGAAATACTGGGTCAGCCAGGGCGCGCAGGTGAGCGATGCCTTATCGGCTATCCTAAAGAACCTCGGCAAACTGCCCAAGTCCGAGAAGCCCAAGAAGGCGGTCAAGGCAAAGGCCAAGGCCGCGAAATAGACTCGGGGTTATTATAGCTTAGCCTACGAATTACACACCCCTACCCCTCTCAAGAGGGGATTTGCCCGCATTATTCATGAGGTGAATGAATAATTCTAATCTGTTAAATCCTGCGGAGTCGCAACGGAGTCCCGATAATTTCGGGGTTGTCTGATTTGCTCTAATTACCATTTCAGAACTGTGACGCCCCAGGTCAGCCCGCCGCCAAAGGCCACCAGGACCACATAATCGCCTTTTTTCAGCCGGCCGGAGCGAGCCGCCTCGTCAAAGGCAATCGCCGCCGAGGCGGCGGCGGTGTTGCCGTACTTGTGGATGTTGACGAAGATTTTGTCCATGGAAATGTTGAGCCGCTCAGCCGCGGCCTCCAGGATGCGCTGATTGACCTGATGCGGGACAATCAGGGCGATATCGGCCACCGTAATATTGCACTGCTTGGCCGCGTCCGCCACCAGGTCGGCCATTTTCATCACGGCAAATTTATATATCTCCCGGCCGCGTAATCTCATATAATGCAGCCGCTCATCAACGGTCTTGTGCGAGGCCGGATTCCGGCTTCCGCCGGCCGGCTGAACCATGACATCGGCCCCGGTTCCGTCCGCGCCCATATAGGTGTAAATCACTTCATGGCCCTGATTATTAGGCTGGAGAACAACCGCGCCGGCCCCGTCTCCGAACAGCACGCAACTGGCCCGGTCCGTATAATCGGTAATCTTGGTCAGGATATCGGCGCCGATAATCAGAACGTTTTTATAACTGCCGGTCGAGACCATCCTATAGCCGACGGTTAAGCTGTACATAAACCCGCTGCAGGCCGCCGAGATATCAAAGGCCGGTGCGTTTATCGCGCCGATATTCTTCTGGACATAACAGGCCGTAGATGGAAAAGGATGGTCCGGGGTCACGGTTCCGACAATTATCAAATCCAATTCTTCCGCCTGAATCTTGGCAGATTCCAGCGCCTTAAGCGCGGATTTGGTCGCCAAATCAGACGTGACCACATCGGGCTCAACTGCCCGGCGCTCCTTGATGCCGGTCCGGGTGGTAATCCATTCATCCGAGGTGTCGACTATCTTCTCGAAATACGCATTGTCCAGCACCTTGTCCGGCACGCAGGAACCGTTGCCCACGATTGATACCTTATTCAATTCTGGCATTATTTATTCTCCTTTAGATGCGTATAATAAATTCGCGTCAACCCCGCACATAACGGCTCTTGAATGCACACCGGTATTAACGCTGATTTGACCTTTTTTATATCAAGGTTGGGATTATTAACATTTTTATGTGCGGGGTCAACATTATTTTTACTTTATTTTATCTTTACCCCGTTAGAGGTGTTTGGTATAAAACATTACCATTCATAAGTCCCCTCTATCAAGAGGGGATTTAGGGGTGTGTCGTCTATAGAATTACACACCCCCGGCCCCTCTTATTAGAGGGGATACACTAACTATGACAGATTTTTTATTAGAACTCGGTACCGAGGAAATCCCGGCCGGGTATATCCAGCCGGCCTTAGCACAAGGTGTGGCCTTCCTCAAGGAATACCTGGCCGAACATCGCCTGGCTTACCAGGATATCAAGACCTGTTCCACGCCCAGGCGGATGGTGTTCTCAATTACCGGACTGCCGGATAAGCAGGCGGATATAGACAAGGAACTGTCCGGTCCGCCCTGTTCCGTGGCCTTTGATAAAGATAACAAACCGACCCCAGCGTATTTTGGGTTTATCAAGAAATATAATCTCAAGGAATCCGATGTTAAAACCAAGGATACGCCCAAAGGCAGGGCCTGTTTCGCCTCAGTGCTGGTAAAAGGCGAGAAGTCCGAGAAAATACTGGCTGAATCCGTGCTCGGGCTGGTCAATTCGCTGCCATTCCCCAAGTCCATGTGGTGGCTTGATAAGGCCCTGACCTTTGCCCGGCCGCTGAGATATATCCTGGCTGTCTTCGGCGCTAAGCCTCTCAAGATTACCCTGGCCGGCGTAACCTGCGGGAATAAAACCTATGGACATCCGTTCCTGTCAGCCAAGGCCATCGTCATCAAATCAGCTGATTTTGCCAGATACCAATCCGCCCTGCGCCAGGCAAAGGTTATTGTTGACTCGGCCGAACGCCGGGCTTTTATAGCCAAAGAGATACAGCAAATCCTGGATAAATATAATGCGGTTTGCCAGGAACCGGAATTGCTGGACGAGGTGACCAACCTGGTAGAATTCCCGGTGACTGTAGAATGTGAGTTTGACGAATCATACTTAAAATTACCGTCAGCGGTGATAGAATCGGCCATGAAGTCGCACCAGCGCTATTTCCCGCTCAAAGACAAAGACGGTAATTTACTCAACCGCTTTATCACCATCTCGAATATCACGGCTAATAAGGAAATCAAGGAAGGCAACGAACGGGTCATCAAGGCCCGCCTCTCGGACGCCCTGTTCTTCTGGGAACAGGGTAAGAAAATACCGCTGGAAAAATATGCCCTATGCCTTGATTCCATCGCCTTCCTGGGGAAATTAGGCACTATGAAGGAGAAGTCAACCCGACTTAATGATTTGGCTTTATCCATAACTGAAATCTCTGATTATAACAGGACCACTATTAATCGGGCGGCAGAATTATGCAAGGCGGACCTGTTGACCGGCATGGTCGGCGAATTCCCGGACCTGCAGGGCATCATGGGCTATGAATATCTCAAGGATAAAGAACCGGAAGTGGCCTTAGCCATTAAAGAACACTACTTACCAAGATTCGCCGGTGATAAATTACCTCAAAGCCAAGCCGGGATTTGCCTGGCCCTGGCTGAGAAGTTTGACAATCTGGTTTCGGCTTTCTCGCTGGCTCAAAAACCCACCGGCTCTTCCGACCCCTATGGGTTAAGGCGGCAAGCGCTGGGTATTATCAAGATAATCATAGAACAGAAACTTAATATTTCCCTTAATGCCGTGTGGAGCCACACCTTTGAAATGCTTGCGCCGTCTGTTCAACCATACGCATTAGAAATCTCTAAAACGCACCAACGTTTTCCGGGGGTTAAAGAACTATACGAAAAGATAGCCCAAACCGGGAAAATACCGGACGACCATAGGAAATCTCTCAAAGGAGAATTAGATAGATTTATTGATGCCCGCCTTCATCAAATGCTTGTAGAAGAAACTGGCATTAATTCCAATATTTACAATGCCGTAATATGGCCCACTGGAACTCAAGAACCCCAGATTGATAAATTATATGGTTCTTATGCCCGAGTAATTACTCTTCAAAAACTATCCAAGGAATCATTCTGGAGCGAATTAGTTGAGGTGGTGGAACGAACCTACAACATTAGTAAAGCAATACATACCATTATACCTGAAGTTGACAATGCCCTTCTTAAAGAAGAATCGGAAATAGAGTTACACCGCCTTTACGAGACTAATAAGGACGCCATCCAGAAACTGATAGCTACCGCGCAATACGAGGATGCCTCACGATTATATCACAAGGTCTTTGCCAGGCCGGCGCACACCTTCTTCGAAAATGTTTTTGTCAATGTAAAAGAAGAGGACGTTAAAACTAACCGCCTAACACTACTCAAGAAGATAAACCAGCTCTATTCATCCGGCATTGCCGACCTGTCCCGTATCCCGCGGAAATAACAAAGGGCAATGAATAAGTCGGCACCTCCTATTATGACTTTATCATTATCAACAACATCTTGAATTTCTTAACCGCCTTTAAGGCGTGCGGTTTATCAGCCGGCATAATGATGGTTTCACCGGCCTTGAGATTGAACGGCTTGCCCGAGATGCGGATATCCGCCTCGCCGTCTATGACATTTACCATGGCGTCAAAGGGCGCCACGTGCTCGCTTAAACCCTGGCCCTGGTCAAAGGCAAAGAGCGTCACCGTGCCGGTTTTCTTGTTAATCAGGGTCTTGCTTACAATGGAACCATTTTGATAGTCCACTAAACCATTTAGGTCTAATATCTCCGGTCCGGTCTTTTCTGTCATAATTACTCCTTTTTACCTAATTCTTAATCTCTCCCTGGATGCTGACGTTAACTTCTTTGAGCGGAATATCAGCGCCTGAATTAGCCAATGCCTGTTTGACCAGATGGACCAGGCCAAAACAGCAAGGCACCTCCATGTGCAACAGGGTGATTGACTTGATATCCGCTGTCTTGAACATCTGGGTCAGCTTATCAAGGTAAATCTCGGTGTCATCCAGCTTGGGGCAGGCGATCAGCAACGACTTGCCTTTTAGGAAATCCTGATGAAAATTGGCATAGGCGTAGGAAACACAGTCCGCCGCGATGACCAGGTCGCTGTTTTTAAGGAACGGCGCGCCGGGCGGCACCAGCATCAGTTGCACCGGCCACTGGGTCAGCTGCGATTCGGCCCGGGCCGATGGCGCTGATTTTGGCACGGCCTCTTTCCTGGGCGCGAATGAACGGACTGATGAACCCGGACACCCGCAGGGTAATGGGGCTGCCTTGTGGCCGGCTTGTTCTAACGGAACATTGATATGTTTCTCATTGAGGAAATCTATTGCCTGCTGCAGGTATTCATCCTGCCTGTGGTCTTCCAGATGCCTCAGGTGGGCCTTAATCGTATTGGCGCCCTGCTTGACAATATTGGCCATGACCTTTCTTTCATCATACGGCTCGGCCACGCGCTCCTCGGTGGCAATCGCGCCTTCCGGGCAATGGCCGATGCAGGCGCCCAGTCCGTCGCAGAACAGGTCGCTGATCAGCCGGGCCTTGTTGTCGATTATCTGCAAGGCGCCTTCCGGGCAATTGGGGATGCACTCGCCGCAGCCGGTGCATTTATCCGCATCTATCCTGATTATCTGCCTCTTGGCCTTTTTTCCTGTCAGTGTTTTCATCTTCATCTCCTATCTAATTGTACGGGGTTCATCCCGCACATAATTTATGCGTTTGTTATGTGCGGGGTAAAACAGCAATACCCTATTTCATCGCACTTCTTCTTTACCTCTACCCAATCCTCGGGCTTAAAGGTCTTAAGAGCCGCCTGATAAAGGATGTTGTCTTCCTTGAAGATGTGTTTGGCAAGCTCACGCACGATGTATTCACCTGCATCCTCAAGACCCCGAAGAAGCTTCTCATAATTATCAGGCGGATTCTGGGTTAATTCGTGTAATGACTTCTTACGCTTCCTGAGTTCCACGTGCTCCAAGCGCATAATCTCCGGCGGCTCGGTAATTCCATATTTCTCCAGCATCGGAAAAATCACCTCTTCCTCGCGCTGGTGGTGCTTTTCCGCCTCTACCAGATGATGGGCGATGTACTCCAAATCTGAGATTCTCCTCCTCACCCCTTCGATGGTCCCGTTGTTTCTGACCATTGCGATTAGATTCTTCAACTTATCCAGGTATTCCATAATCACCTTGTGCTCTTCCATCATCGTATGAATCGGATGGCCCGGCTCTGGTGTAATCTGGTCGGCCTTTAGGTTTTCGGCCATCACCTCGAGATGCACATCGCACAGGCCCATAATTTCATCGCGGGTAATGCCTTCCTTAATAAGTTCCTGCTCTAGCACGGCCAGTTCGGTCGGCCCGACCGAGCGCAGTAACTGCTTAGCCTGTTCCTTTATGACAGCTGAACCGCCGGCAGTCTGCAGTTTCTTGAGAATCTCTTTTATTTCCCCCTTTGGGTTACTGGCGGCTAAATCCTTCGTCTTCTTAATCTGGACAATCCAGTCCCTGGGCCCCTGTTGCCTGTATTCCCACTCAAAGATATTTGGATACTCGGCCTGAAACTGGTACCTAAGTGGCTTGGGGTCGTGGTCATTGGTAATCTCCAGGGTTTGGCCGGCCTTGAGGCCATTCCAAACCTCAAATATCTTTTCGTGCCGTTCAAAAGGATGCATCGGCCTTAAATCCAGTTTTTCTACGGTTGTTTCTATCATTCTTTTACCCTCTGGCGCCGAAGCGCCATGGCGCCCTTATGGCGCCACTTTATTCCCCGATACAATATCGGGGTAGACCCGCCCCCCGATGTCCATCGGGACAGGTTTGACGGTGTTATTCTTACTGTTTCTTCTCTTTCTCATTTTGTTCTTTAGTAATCCCTCTGTTCATGGTTTGTTTTGTAGTATCACCGGTTTCCGTGGCGCAGGGCGCGGTCTTTTCTATTTCCTTTAGGTCCCGGCCGATGCAGTATTTGGCATACTGGCACCATTCGGCGCAACCCAGGTCGAGCTTGGGATTCCGGAACCGGTGCCCGCACTTCTTACAACGCCGGTAGACATCGTCCTTCCAGAATTCCACCTTGGCCTGGCATTTGGGGCAATCTACATCGTAGATATCCTCCGGCTTCCAAAACTGCATATCCTGTCCGGGACATCTGGCCATATATCACTTTCCTTTCTCCGCTTATATTATAACATAGATCGAGAATTTAACCTTGACCTAAGTCAAGAACGGTTAAAATTTTTATCAGCCTCCGTTTAATAAGAATCTCACTAAAATATGAGAATGGGATTGACATTTTTATGTCAGCATGCTATCATACCGGCAGGGAAAAAGGTTATGTCTAATTCTAATATTATCATTAATAAAGCCCAGCAAGATCCCGTTTCGTCTCAACATGATTTGGAACACATTACTTTAGATAACCTATTAGAGAAATCTCTTATCGGAGCATATCTCTTCCAGGATGGAATTATCAGATATATCAATCCTCAGATGGCGCAGATGCTCGGCTATACGATTGATGAATTAATCGGAAAGGAAGCCAAAAGCCTCATTCTACCTGAAGATTTACCAGTAGTACAGGAAAATATTCGGGCACGCTTGTCCGAAAGTGTTTCGGGTATTCGTTATTCCTTCAGGGCGGTAAAAAAGAACAAGGAGATTATCTGTTTTGAGGTCCATGGCTACCGGACCACATATGAAGGCCGTCCGGCTATTATCGGGACCGCCCAGGATGTCACCGCCCATAAACTGGCAGACGATAAACTCAGGGAAAGCGAAGAGTATTACCGCACAATGGTTGACCACTCTAACGATATGATATGGACACTGGATACCGCCGGCAACTTTACCTATTTCAATAAGCGCTCCGAAGAAATAAGCGGTTATAAATTGGAGGACTGGCGTGGTAAATCATTTGCCCCCTTAATCGTCAAAGACGACCTGCCCGCCATTTCCGATGCCTTTCAGAAAACACTGCAAGGAACACCCCAACATTATGAGGCGCGGGTATTTAATAAAGAAGGCAATATTTTTGTCCTTTCGGTGAATTCGGCGCCTATCATTAAAAATGGTAAAGTAACCGGCACGGTCAGTTTTGGGCATGACATCACCGAGCGCAAGAAGATACAGGAAATGCTTATCGAATCAGAGGAAAAATATCGGATTATGGTGGAGAATTCCAACGATTTAATCTGGACGCTTGATATTGAGGGACGCCTGACTTTCGTTAATAATCGTGCGCTGGAAATCGGCGGCTATTCAAGGTCGGAGTTGGATAAAAAACATTTCAGTTTGGGAGTTCATCCGGATGACCTGAACAAGGTTAAAATACACGTTGCCAAAACGTTTCAAGGGGAATCTCAAACCTACGAGGTGCGGGTGGCCGACCGCCACGGAAAAACACTGGTTCTGCTGGTTAACGCTGCGCCTCTTTACCGGAATAAACAGGTTATCGGAGTGGTCAGTTTCGGGCACGATATCACCCAACTCAAACAACAGGCCGAAGACCTGAAACTGCTTTATGAAGCCGGTAAAATATTCTGCTCATTCCTGGACGAAAAAGAAGCGCTGGAAGAAATCAGCCGGCGCTGCGCGGAGGTTATGAATGTTGATCTAGCGCTGGTGCGATTAATCAAAGATAATCATCTCGTGGTAAAGGGCGGCTTCTACCGCCACCTCCAGGATAAGGAAGAAGTGGAGCGCCTACTCAAAGACAACCCGATTAAGATTGGCCAGGGTATTGCCGGCCGGGTGGCCCAAACCGGCGAACCGCTTGTTTCCGATGTTGCTCCCGCAGAATCTTTAACTCTGCCCGGTTATGCCAATTACCTGCGCGACCGTAAATGGCTGGTTATCCCCATGAAGATAAAAGAACGGGTCATCGGCGTCCTGACTTTTATCACGGCTGACTTATCCCGTGTATTCTCCGAACATGATATATCCCTGGCCCAGGGCATTGCCAACCAGGCCGCGATTGCCGCTGAAAATGCCCGGCTCTTTGAAGATATAGAACGCTCCGAGCGACGTTATCGCACTATCCTTGATAACTCCGCAGATGCTATTATCAACATAGATTCCGGCTTTAAAGTTGTCACCTGGAGTAATGGAGCCGAACGGATCTTCGGCTATTGCCGCGAAGAAATTATCGGGCAATCATTAAATATAATCGTACCCGAAAGCGAGTGGCCGGTAACGCTTGATAAACTAAATGAAGCCAAGAAAACCGGTTTTATCAGTAACTGGGAAACGATGCGCAAAACCAAAAGCGGGCGATTAGTGGACGTGGAAATTACGCTTACCTACCTGGGGCCGGAATTGGGATTTATCGGCATACTGCGGGATATTACCGAACGGAAGCGGGCCGAGACGGAAATCCAGCAAAGTTATAACAAGCTGCATGAATTATTAAAAAGCATCGTTTATGCCATGGCGAAGATGGTGGAAAAGAAAGATCCTTATACCGCGGGCCATCACGAACAGACCTCAAACCTCGCCTGCGCCATTGCCGAAGAAATACAACTTAACCCGGAGAGTATCGAAGGACTCCGGGTGGCCGGAATACTTCATGATATCAGCAAGATATATATCCCAACCAAGATTCTCAATAAACCCAAACGGCTGACCGGGTCTGAATTCAAAGTAATCGAAACCCATCCGCAACTTGCCTATGACATATTAAAACTCATAGAATTCCCCTGGTCGGTTGCCCAGATTGTCTTTCAGCACCACGAACGAATGAATGGTTCCGGATACCCGATGAAATTATCAGGCAACAATATCCTTTTGGAAGCCCGAATCCTGGCTGTGGCTGATGTGGTTGACGCTATGATTTCAGACCGGCCCTACCGCAAATCACTCGGCATCAGAAAGGCATTAAAAGAAATCTCCGATTATAAAGGAATCCTTTATGACCCGAAGGTGGTTGAGGCCTGCGTAAATCTCTTTGTCCAGAAAGGATTCAAACTAAGAAGCAAGGGTACCCGCAAACACCCTTCGGCTAAATAACTGTATCACCCATGGTATCGTTAGGGCTTCAGCCCGGCCGCGATTTCCTCCAGGCGCGCCTTGTTGAGAATGGCGATTCGGTTGCCCGATACCTTGATGACCCTTTTGGACTTGAATTTATTCAGGGTGCGCGAGAACGTCTCGCTGATGGTGCCCAGCCGGGAGGCCAGTTCCTTTTTGGTAATGACCAGTTTTATTTCTGTTACCTGTCCGGGCGCCGAATCCAGCAGGTATTTGGCCAGCCGGGCCGGGACGTCCTTAAGCGCCAGCTCTTCTATCACCGTTACCATATGACGCAGGTACTGGGACATTGAGGCCAGCATATTGAGCGAAATTTGGGGATTGTCCCGGATGAGTTTAACCAGGTCGTTCTTGAACAGGAAAAACACCTCGCTGTCAATAGTCGCCGAGGCATTGGCCGGTGAAAACCCCTTGGTAAATGCGGCCGCCTCGGCAAAGGTCCCGCCCGGACCGACCAGATGAATAATCTGCTGTTTACCGTCCGGGGAAAGCTTATAGACCTTAACCTGGCCGGAGATGACGATGTAAAAGCCCTCCAGCTCCTGGCCTTCTGAGATAATCAATTGCCCCTTGCGGAACTTACGCCTGACAACCAAACGGCTGACCCGCTCCAAATCCAGAGGGCTCAAGCCGGAAAACAGCGGCACCTGCTTAAGGATACGCTCATATTCCCCGGAACAGTTGGCGCAATAATCAGGATTCTTCATATAAATAAATCACTCACACGGATACCTCATTCGCGCCTATCTGCGTTCGCTATCGCGGTCTCTGCTGAGTTCATCTGTGGTTGCAGTTTTTCCCGTTGATTTTACTATACAAAATATTTTAGGTATGTTAAGAAATAAATGAATTGTTCGTGTTGTTGTTCACAAGGAGATGTTGATATGAACCCGATGAAGGATTGCTTCCTGTTCCTGTCCAAACGAACCCTGTTACAAAAACTGCTTTCCACCTCCGGCCCCTGCAAGATAATCTCCCGGAGATTCGTCTCCGGCGAGACCCTGGATGAATCAATCCATGCCGCCAAAGACCTGAACAAACACGGTATCCTGGTCACCATGGACCATCTGGGCGAAAGCGTCTGCGACGAGTCATCGGCCCTGGAGGCCGCGGATGAATATCTCAATATCCTGGAGAAAATCAAGCCGGAATCCGGCAATAATATCACCGTCTCGCTCAAACTCACCCAGATGGGCCTGGATATCGGTGATAATTTCTGCCTGGACAATATGCGCCGCATTATGAATAAGGTCAGGGACTACCGCAAGCTGCTTACTATTGATATGGAAGACACACCCTATACCGACCGAACCCTGAATATTTACACTACTTTACTCAAGGAAGGATTTGCCGGCACCGGAATCGTCATCCAGGCGTACTTAAGGCGGAGCGAGGCGGATATCAGGAATCTCTTGGCGCTCGGGCCGCGTATCCGGCTCTGCAAGGGCGCCTACAAGGAACCGGCAAAAGTCGCCTTCCCGGATAAAAAGGATGTGGACAGCAATTATACCAACCTGCTGGCTATTATGTTCAGTAAAGACGCCCTGGCCAAGGGCACCTATCCGGAAGTAGCATCGCACGACGAGAATATCATCAACTGGACCATTAACCACGTCAGGCAGAATCATATTCCGGCCGACAAGTTTGAATTCCAGATGCTCTACGGCATCAGGCGCGACCTGCAGGAAAAACTGGTCAGCCAGGGCTATCGGATGCGGGTCTATCTGCCTTACGGCACGCACTGGTATCCGTATTTTATGCGGCGCCTGGCCGAACGACCGGCTAATGTCTGGTTTATGGTCAAGAATATGTGCTACCGGTAATCCGTGCGGCGTATCTGTGTCTATTTGCGTGTATCTGCGGAGTCGCAACGGAGTCCCGATTATTTCGGGGTGGTTGCAACTGTTTTGGCATAATGCCTCTTCAACCAGAAGAACAGAATTGCGCTGACCACAAAAAGCCCGATGCTGACCCATTGCGAATAGGATATGCTGGTGATAAAGCTCTTGTTATCGCCCCTCATTAATTCCACGCTGAATCGTCCGATGGCGTATAGCATCCCGGCATAGGCAATGATAAATCCGTGCCTCGGCTCAACCTGATTGCCCTTGCCATCAAACCGCTTCTTCCGGGTCCATATCATAGAAAGGATAACAAAAAACGCTATGCCTAAAAGAGACTCGTAGATCTGGGCCGGATGCACCGGCAAGCTTGACAGAGCGCTATCGGAAATCAGGCCCTGATGAACATGGTCAATAAAGGCCGGGCTGCCAATAATCTCGCCCTTGGCGTTGCTTATCATCGGGAAAGAGACCGACCAGGGCAGGTACTGGACTATTTTGCCGTAACAACAGCCGTTCAGGAAACAGCCGATTCGGCCGAAGGCCAGTCCTAATAATATACCGGGCATCAAGAGGTCGCCGATCTTCAGGACCGATATTTGATTCTTCTTGAGATAGTAAATAATGGAAAACACGGCCAGAATCACCCCTCCGTAAAAGACCAGCCCGCCGTGCCAGACATAGAACACACCCCAATCATACTCGCCCCGGTGCAGGAGCAGATAAACCAGCCGGGCCAGGACAATCGCCGTGACAAATGACAGAATGAGGAGTTTAAAGAATGTGCCGAATACGAAAGGCGAGACCGATTTTTCCCGCTTCCGGTTTGCCCGGTAGTGCAGGGCAAAGGGAATAAAGAACCCGACCATCCCGGCCCAGATATTCATTCCGCCGTCTGACAGGTCAAACAGCTTGAAATCAAAGTTCTCGGTGAAGTAAATGATGTGCAGAATCCGGGCGCCGACAATGCCGCTGATCATCGCTATTAATCCGATATCAAAAATCAGTTCGCCGGAGACGTTGTCCCGGTCGGCCCGGCGCGCCGTGATGTATATGGCCGTCAGGAATCCCAGCATGACCATAAACCCGTAGGAGTATATGGGCAGATGCAGGAACGGCAACTCAATTAATTTCGGATGCATTTTGCAGATAAAACAATCTCTACGAATAAATGTCAAGAAAAATGTCTCACCACAAAGAGCACCAAGGTCACGAAGGAAATCTTATGTTCTATTCTTTGTGGTCTTTGTGGTTGCCTCTTAAGTATTTTCTTGAGTATCTGTCTTTCTTTTAGTATATCCTTACTTTATGAGTATTAACTTTCTTGGTGTTAAGCAGACGCCGTTGAACCAGGCGCGGTTCGTGGTTTTACCCCTGCCTTATGACGTCACCACCAGTTACATCAAAGGCACGGCCCGCGGACCAAAGGCCATCATTGACGCCTCCACCCAATTGGAATTCTTTGACGAGGAGTTACATCAGGAATCCTGTATCCGGAATCCAATTCACACCCTGCCGGTCCCGCCCCTGGATTTCCAATCCAAGGCGGACAAACTCATCCCGGCGCTGGGTGGTTATATGAAGACCTTGGTCGGGAAACTATCTCGCGGACAGACGCTTATCTCTCTGGGCGGCGAGCATTCGCTCTCCTATCCCATCGTCAACGCCTATCAGTCAATCTATAAGGATTTGTCGGTCTTGCACCTGGATGCCCATTCAGACCTGCGCGACTCGTATGGCGGAACCAAATACAGCCATGCCTGCGTGATGAAACGCATTTATGACAGCAATGTCAAGAGTATAGTCCAGGTCGGTATCCGCAACCTCACTGCGGACTGTATGAAATTAATTAACGCTCAGAGTTTATCCCGCCAAAGGCGGGACTCCACGCCCGGAGTTTACACTGAGCGTAGCGAATGTGCTCTACGCCCTAAGCTTTCCACCCACTTCGCCCATACCCAACCTGATTACAAAAAATTAGGTAAGTCGATTCTTTCTGGTTTGTCCGACCACGTTTATGTAACCATTGACCTGGATGTCTTCGACCCATCCGTGATGCCGGCCGTGGGCACACCCGAACCGGGCGGCCTGAACTGGTATCAGGTCCTGGACGTCCTGCGTCCGGTATTCAGGAGCAAAAAGGTCGTGGCCTTTGACGTGGTGGAACTCTGCCCGATAAAGGGTTCTATCCATGCCGACTTTACCGCAGCCAAACTGATTTATAGATTAATAGGGTATCTGGTAAAATAATCACACAGTGATGCAAGAAGGACTCCTGAAATAAGATTTGCTAATCCTGCCAGGATTTGATAATATTACATCGTAACAAGGAGTTATTTATATGATTGATTACCGACCCGCAGAAAACAACCAGTCGCTTCTGGACAAGGGCATTGCCCTGTATAACCAGCAGGCATTTGACCAGGCCCTGGCTGTGTTCCAGAAAGTAGTGGCGATTAAACCGAATTACGCCATTGCCCATTACAACATCGGTAATGTCTATTCCGACCTGGGCAACCTGGATGAGGCGGTCGCTTCCTACCAAAAGGCCATTCAGGCCGGCGGCCTGGATCGGGACGAGGCGCTGGTTTATTACAACCTCGGCAACGTCTATCACAAGCAAAATAATATCAAGGAAGCCATCTCCTGCTACGAAAAGGCCATTGCCCTGGACCCGGCGCTGAATATGGCCTATATCAACCTGGGCGTTCTTCTGTCGCACACCGGCGACAAATCCGATTTCCAGCGTTCTATTTCGCTTTATCGGAACGCCCTGCGCCTTGATTCCGACGACGTTGATGCCAATAATAACCTGGGCATTGCCATCGCTAAGTCCGGCAATATGGACAAGGCCATTCCGCTATTCCAAAAGGCGCTCAAAATCCAGCCCGATTACTATCAGGCCTTAATCAATTTAGGTAACGCCTATTCCCACAAGGGCGAGCACACCAAGGCCATATTAATCTACAGAAAAGCCGCGGCCCGGGCGCCGGATGATGCCGGCGTCTACTACGACCTGGGTCTGTGTTATTCCCGAAAAGGCGATTATACCAAAGCTATTGCCGCATACCGCAGGTCATTGCAGATAAAACCGGATAACTTTGACTGTCTCTATAACTTGGCCGGAGACTATCTCAAACTGAAAAAATATGAGCCGGCCATAGAATTCTACCAAAAGGCCATCAAATCCAATCCGGCCCATCCGGCCGGATATTATAACCTGGGTTGCGTTTATATGGAACAGCGCGACCTTGAGAACGCCATTACCTACTACCGAAAAGCCATAGAAATCAAGCCGGACCATGCCGACGCCTATTACAACCTCGGCAACACCTACCGGCAACAAGGTCGGCTGGATGAGGCCATAAAACCGCTGGAGACGGCGTTATTGATTTACCAGAAGCAGAAAAACCATCTCAAGTCGGCTCATTCTTATTTCCACTTAGGCGGTATTTATGCAGGGATGACCGACCGCAAAAGAGCCGTGCAGATGCACCAGCGCGCCTTGAAAACAGCCAAGAAACTCAAAAACCGGGGTCTGACCGCGGCCAATTACTCCATGCTCGTCGGCCTCTACGGCCAACTCAATGACACCAAGAAATCCCGGCAGATGGCAAAGGAGTTTCTGAAGATAGTTAAGTAGAACAACCCCGAAATTATCGGGACTCCGTTGCGACTACGCAGGATTGAACGGATTACCGGATGGTAGAACTTGGAGGCCGTTATGAAAAATATACTTATAGAAGCATCTATAGAAAACCTTAAGAAAACGATACGGCTTAAACCGGCCCATACCGAGGCACACAATAGCCTTGGTATTCTGTATGCGCAAATAGGCGACCATCAGAAAGCGATGGAATGCTTCAAAGAGGCAATCAGGATTAAACCTGACTATGCCGATGCGCACAATAATCTTGGTCGCATGTATTGGGAAGCCGGCGAATACCAGAAGGCGATGGAATGCTGTAAGCAGGCCAGGCGGATTAAACCTGACCATGCCGATACCCACTATGGGCTTGGCCTCATATATAAGAAAACAGGCGATTATCAGGCAGCCATAGAATGCTTCAAAGAAGCGATTCGGCTTAAACCTGATTATGCCAAAGCGCACTATAATCTGGGCGTGGCGTATTGGGAAACAGGCGACTATCAGGCAGAGATGGCCTGCTATAAGGAGGCGATTCGGATTCAACCTGACTATGCCTTGGCGCACTGCAGTCTTGGTATGGCTTATGGGAAAGCCGGCGAGCCGCAGAAGGCGCTGGCCTGCCTCAAAGAGGCGGCTCGGCTTGAACCAGACGATGCCGAGGCGCACCTTGCTTTTGGCGTTATGTATGGTGAGTCGGGCGAATACCAGAAGGCAATAGAGTGCTTTGAAAAGACCATCCGGCTTAAACCGGCCCATGCCATAGCGCACAACAATCTTGGTTTTATGCGCTGGAAAACGGGCGACAACAAGAAGGCGATGGAATGTTATGAAGAGGCGATTTACATTGACCCGGAACTGGCCATAGCCCACTATAATCTGGGCGTGGTCTGCGGGGAAACTGGCGACAAGCAGAAGGCGCTGGCCTGTTACAAAGAGGCGCTCCGGATTCAACCCGACTATCCCGAAGCCAGCGCTAAACTCGGTAAACTTGAAGGAATAAAACAACAGGATTAAACGGATTAAGCGGAGAATTTAGCGGGACTGGACCGCGAAGGAATAAAGATTAACCACAAAGGGCACAAAGAAAAATTATGAAAGAAAAAGCAGGTAAGGAAGAATTCCCTATTTGGCTTTTAGGTGATTCTAATCCTGAACGCTGGGAAGACAAGTTAGACGAGCCGTTAGACTCTCGTCATCCTGCAAGGCATAATATATGGACGCCAATTATTGATATTATCCAAGATAGGGTTTTTAGGAAGGCACGTAAGAGAATAAATATTTCTAATAATACCGTTTATATCCGTAATGCAATTAAACACGTTAAGGACAAGCCAAAACGCGATGAATTAGAATGGGGAAAATACGTTAATGATTCAATCAAAGTGGTTAACGATAGTATATTAAAACATCACCCGAAAATCATTTTATCTTTTGGCGCATTTGCGTTTGAATTCGGGCGACGAGCGATAGATGAACGTCCGGAAAGATATAAGCACTGGGGTGCAGAAAGCATGGGAGAGAAATTTCGTGAACGAATAAAGGGATTTAATATAAAAGAACCAAATATCTTTCCGCTACTTCATGTAAGTATTGCTCGTGGAAAATTCCTAGAAAGCCACAAGTATTTCTGCAATGGGCATGGGGATAACTATTTTGAACACGTTGGAAATGAGTTGTCCAAAATAATTTTAAACCATGAGCATGATTTAAACGATATATGGATAAAATAACAATGCAATAAAGGAGGTAATTTATGAGAATACACCAAACATATGTAGTTGGGTTAACAATGTGCTTAACAACTTTATTATTCACTATCACCGGTTGTGGCTCTAAACCTTCTGAAATAGATGGCGTTAAAGAATTAAAGGAGGCGTATAATAATCTGGTGCGGGTGGTTAATTTTAAGAAAACCGATGGGAAACCAACAGAATTTAAAGGTGTAAAGGGATATGAGATGGAGTACGAAGCAGAGATTGAGTTCTTGACAGATGTTTTTGATAGTGCAGTGGAAAGCGGTGAAGATGAATATAAGGGGATTCTAAAAGAAAAGGGGGAGCGTGACCAAATAAAAGGTGTCATCGTATTTGAGAAAACCGAGAGAGGATGGCGACGCACGGAATTATTAACAACACTTGGTGCAAATAAGAAAATGATAAATATGCAATTAAAATCTTTTTCGCTATCGGATAAAACTAAAAGCATCCTTAAAGAAATTGAACGTCCAATAACAATTGAAGTTATTTTCGTTCACCCTCAAAGCTCTGTCACAGACGAAGATAAACGTAAGACGTTTTCTCTGTTTGATGAATATAAGATTTATTCACGGGGCAAAATAACTGTTAAACCTATTATAACCGGTGAGCTTAAGCTTGATTTAAAGCTGGGGGAAACGCCCAAAAGTATATTATCATTAAAAAGTAATCCGGAAAATATTTCGTTCACTATTGTTGTGACGCTTGAAAACAATAACAACACTTACAATACGTTCAAGGGTGAAAAGACGCTTACACCAGCAATCATGCAAGCGATAGGAACTGTATATTTCAACAAAAATGATTACAACAAGAGCATTAAGTGTTACCTTGAGGCAAGTTCGTTAGATGACAAGTTGGCAGAGGTGTATGTCCTGATTGGGAAGTCATATAAACAATTAAATAACATCAATAAGGCTACAGAAAGTTACGAAAAGGGCTTTGCTTTGGGTAATATTGAATGTGGCGTAATATTAGGAGAACGGTACTTTAATCAAAATAAGTTTAATGAAGCACTCAATATAAATTTAACACTCATCAAATCAGACCCTGATAATTATCAACATTATCATAATATCGCTGTAATTTTTGACCAATTAGGCCGGCTTGACGAGGCAATAGAATACTCCAAAAAGGCACTTGACCTTGTCCCGCCTACACAAAAAGTAAGCGTTACAAAATTCCTGAAAAAACTTGAAGAAAAGAAGGCTGGGAATTCCAGCGATACCATACCTAACCTTAAATAGGAAATAAAGTCTTTGTGCTCTTTGTGATGAAAGAATTATGAACCAAGACCGAGAATTACACGAAATCAAACAGCAATTAGCCCACCTGACCGGGATGTTTGAGCAGTTCCTGTCCGGCCTGAAGGGCCTGGCACCGGCTTTATCAGGCATCAAAGCCCCCAAATTCCCCTTGCACCAGGGCGCGACATTCACTGATATTATCGCCCGGATGGTTGATTACTACGTCCTTATCTCTGTCAAGGGCAAGGGCGGTAAGCCCCAGAGAATCAATTTCGTGGAACTGGATTGCAACGACAAGCGCAAGAAAGGACGCCTGATACCGGACAGCCATTGGCGTCTCCTGCAACGGCTGGCCGAACACGACGGCATCCTGACCTGGCAGAAGTCCGGGTTTAAGGGCGTTTCCAAAAGCGACGCCTATAACACCTTTGAGGACGGATTCCAACTTGAACATACTGATTGCTATACCGGCAAGGACATGACCCGGATAAAAAATCTGGTTTACGGCCTACGCAAGAAATTGCAGGCATTCTTTGGGTTGTCTGACGATCCGTTTTATCGGTATGACGAGGTCCATTGCTACAAAACCAAGTTTGATATCAGTAAGTATGACCCACGCTATTTCGGCCCGAAATCAGAAAGAGATGAAGAAGACAAGGATAATGAGTAAGCGGATTAAGCCGATTACCTATTATTTTTTACCGAAAGGTTTTTGTTTATCAAGCTTTTTGTTTATTATAAAAACCTTCCACGTTTCTATACATTTATGAGCCAAGTCAAAAAGGTCATATGTTTTAACGCTTTCTGTTGGTTTATTTTTATTATCAGATGCTATACGATACCGATCAGATGATTCATTTGGTAATGCAAAATGGTCATATTCTCTATAAATATTAAAGTTTGCATCCCGCCTAGGTCTTGATAACTCGCAATGCTTAGTACCATTACAAATATCTTGGCATAGTTGCAATTCATCATTTGTGCTAAATAAATCTTCTATACTTTTTCGTAACTTGGGGCGGGAAGCGATCAACCAATCTTTCAGATGGTAACAATTTTGAAAGAAAGCATAGATAAAATCAAAATCCGCCAAACCTATATCTGTTTTTATATGTCGCTCCTGAATTTCTTGTACCCGTTTATACCACCGCTTGACACATATCCACTGCATCCACCATAAGTCTTTCTGTTTTATTCCATAAGGTTTATGTAAGCTTTCGCCAATCCACTTTGGCATTATTATACCCTCCATCAATAGCTTCGATATTTTGCTTATAATTTACCACCTTTATTATTCTTGTCAATTATAAGGTTAACCCCCCACCTCCCCACTCGTCCCCACTACCTCCCTAAGGGTATGGGACACCCCCCTTATCATAAGAGGACACCCCCGGTATCTATACAGGACACCCACTATATCTATAAGCGACATCCAGTATATCCTTAGATGATACCCGGTATATCTATATGGGACGCCCAGCGCATCTATTAAGGACACCCGGTATGCCTGTAGAAGACACCCAGTATGCCTATTGAGGACAGCCGGTATGAGTATTGATGACACCCCCTATAAGCATTGAGGACGCCCGGTATATCACATAAGGACACCCGGCATATCGTATAGCCGCACCCCCGGTATCTATTAATGACACCCCCGGTATCATTAGAGGACATCCCCTGTATGGCTTAATCACACCCCCGGTAAGCTATCAGGCGCAATAGGCATACGGTCATAAATGACCAAGGCAAATCAAGAGCATCTAAAGAATTATTGAAAGATTTTTTTGTCCCATCCGCCCGATTCCCAAGCGGTTATTCCAATTCCCATAAAATCCTCAAAATAATCACATCCGGCCCGGTCAAAAGTGACCTTTAAACCTTCGTAGGGACAGCAACAGTAAGATGTCCCTGACAGGAGACCTGGTGACCGCAGTCCGGCCCAACCTTGCCGGAATGGGGAACCGGCTCCAAGATAGGTGGTCACTATGTTAGAAGAAGTCATTAGGGCGGGAGTAGTACTCCCTGCGCCGGAGTTGGAAAGAGAGCCGAATATGCCGCCGGCGGTGCCACAGACCAATAAGGATTTGTGGAATTATATGGGTTCGCCCTTACTGCTTGACGCAGTGGAAGGCGAGGTTGTCAGCCAACAGGAAGCCGAGGTGGTAATGGAAATCGGCGCCTATAGGCGCTCGGTCAATTATACCGCCCTGGCTGTGGGAATCAGCCCTGAGCGGGTACTGGAACTCTACGCGAGCGGGATTCTCAAACTCAGGCGCTGGTTGTCAAAGTAGATTGTTACAAGAGGTTGCAATAGGTTACAAGCGGTTACACGAGGTTGCCGTAACATCCTGTAACTTCATGTAACGTTTTGTAACTTTAATATCTGTCGGCTTGGTAGGTAATCGGATGTGTCTGTTGCAGTGCGCAATGCAAGAGAACGGTTACCGGTTGATAGATGTAACCTTTTTGATTGGGGGTGAGAAAAAATGTCAACAATCATAAGCAAAGTCAGGTTGTTCGTGCCGCTGGATTTAACCACAATCCCGGAACATATGAGCAACGACTGGCGTGACTCCCTGAAGAGCAAGGCTGAGGGTATTGATAAGAAACGGAAACTTATCATACCGGATGAGATGGCTTATAAAACCAAACTGGCCGGGCCGGCCAGCGAGGGTTATTCGCCCTTCCCGTCTGCCACCTTCAGGTCCAAAAGCGGTAAATCGCGCCAGGCCATTGTCAATGCCCACGCCGAGAACGTGCTGAACACCTTCAATAACTACGAGACCAAATTGCTTCGGGCATTTGAGGAAATTGAAGGCGAAATCGGCAAGCGTTTCAAGGAAAGCGTTGATAATGCGGTTGACCTGTATGTGACCAGGGTGGCCAAACGGACACTGCCTTTTACCGGTGAGAAAACCATCGGCAAATCAGTGACCGGCATTGCCCCGCTCTGGCTGACGGACGATGCATCAACGGAGCGGCATATCCGCGGCGCTGACCAGGTGCTCCAAGGCGGTCCGACCAATATCGCGCTGATAAGCGGCGGTATTGATAACCGAACCGGTCTCAAGGCGGCCCTGGCCCAGCAACTGACCAAAAGCGGCGTGATTATCGTAACCGGCAGGTTTGAAACCGCTCAGATGAGCGCGGAGAACGATGCCATCAACGCGATACTCAAGGGCCTGCAGGATTCCACGACTTATGTGCCGTTTGCCACGGGTGGCGCAAGCCATTGCGATTACATCGTGGTCGATAGCAAGATGTTCCTGGAAATCCAGGTGTCAATACCGTAAAGACGGTAACCACAGATAAACACAGATGGACACGGAGCGCGTACGACTCTGTGTTCTCTGTGACTCTGTGGCAAAGAAATTAATTAACCACAAGGCAAATAAGGCGCTCAACTTTGTGTCCTTTGTGCCTTTGTGGTGAAAGGATTTGAATTATGTCATTAAAACCAAACGAAGTAAAAACCCCGAATATCGCCAGTTATGCGGTAACCGAAAGCAAACTGGCTGATAATTCGGTGACGACCAACAAAATCAAGGACGGGGCGGTCAAGACCGATAAAATCGGCGATAAGGCCGTGACCTTAGACAAGATGGCCGACCGGTCAATATCAACAGCCAAGATTATTGACGGAGCAATAACGGGCGTTAAGATTGCGGACGGGACCATCACCAAGGATAAAATCAGCGATGGCGTGCTGGGCAGACCGCTGACCCCGCCCGTTGCCACGGTGGAAATCGCGGACGCATCGGTAAGCGAAGCCAAGTTGCAGAATAATTCTGTGACCCGTGACAAAATCAAGGACGGCGAGATAACCAACGCCAAGATTGCCACCAATACTATTACGGCCAGCCGGATTGCAGCCAACGCCATCGGCGTAAGTGAATTGCAGGCCAATGCCGTGACAACGGATAAGATAGCGGCTGGCGCGGTGACAACGCCAAAGATTGCATCTTCGGCAGTAGGCAGTAGCCAGTTGGCAGTAGACAGCGTAATCACGGAAAAAATACAGAACGGGGCAGTCACAGCGGCCAAGTTAGCACCGGGCGTGGGCGGCGGGGATACGCTGACTATGTTTCCAACGCCTCAGACAGCGCTGGACCAGGGCGGGATTACCTCAACGACCGTGCCGGCCAGCGTGGACCTGTCTACAATTATTCCGGTGGGCACTAAAGGAGTTATCGTTTCAATCGCCTGTATCACCCAGAGTTATACCGATGGCGGGATGATGGCATACATCTTTCGTCAGTTGGGCGCGGAATATGCCCTGCAAGTCGGGGCTCCGCCGGTGAATGCGCCGGGAATCTCTAACGGCGCATCTGTGCTGATGCCGGTGGCGGCTGATAGGACGTTGCTTTGGCAGGCATATGTAGCTGGGGTGAATTCCACGGAGTTAGTAATTTATATCCTCGGGTATGTGATGTAAGCACACCCCCGATTACCCTGAAAGCATTCGTGATAACGGGACAAGCAGCTTACACTGATTAAAATCCCCCTCGTTCCCCTCCGTACGGAGGGGACGGGGGGTTTTGCATTATTGTGCCGAGTTATTTCTTTCCTAAGACAGCCGAAGAAATAATCACCTTCTGGATATTGGACGTTCCTTCGACTATCTGGAACGACTTGGCGTCCCGGAACATCCGTTCCACCGGGTACTCGGATGAAAATCCGTAAGAGCCGAAGATTTTGACGGCCAGTCCCGTGGCATGGACCGCGGTCTCGGCCGCAAAG
Source organism: Planctomycetota bacterium (assembly GCA_016235865.1). Taxonomy (NCBI): domain Bacteria; kingdom Pseudomonadati; phylum Planctomycetota; species Planctomycetota bacterium. Next base: position 327,169 of record JACRIK010000003.1, read on the forward strand.
TATTTGGCGGTTGACACTTCCAACGAATTGCGCACACCCTTGTCTTTCAGATACGCGGCCTTGTGCACCAGCAGACGGGCGGCCTGAATTTCAATAAACATCTCGGCAATCTGGTCCTGGACCATCTCAAACTCGGCGATTTTCTTGCCGAACTGCTCGCGTTCATTGGCATATTTAACCGAGGCGTCTAGCGCCCCCTGGGCCACGCCGACCGCCCGGCAGGAACAACTCAGACGGGTGTTGTCCAGCATACCCATACAAATCTTGAATCCGTCCCCTGGTTTGCCTAACAGCGCGCTCTTGGGAATCCTGGCATCCTCAAAGATAATCTCACCGGTCGGGGCTGAGTGCAGGCCCAACTTGGTATCAATCGGCTTGGTGGTGATACCCTTAATGTTCTTTATTTCCACGGCAAAGGCGGACATTCCTTTGTGTTTGGCGGCCGGGTCGGTGTAGGCATAGACGATACCGATGTCAGCCACCTGGGCATTGGAAATCCAGGTCTTGGTGCCGTTAAGTAAATAGTGGTCGCCCTTGTCCACGGCCAGTGATTTCATTGAGGCCACGTCCGAACCGGAATTAGGTTCGGTAATGGCGAAACAGCCCATCCATTCGCCGGACACGAGTTTGGGCAGGTATTTTTTCTTATGCTCCTCGGTGCCCCATTTGAGGATGACCGTGCCCGGCCCGATGGTCTGCATGTTAAAGGGCAGTCCGTAGGAGGCGCTGACCCGGGCGATTTCCTCGCAGATGACCAGCGTATCCAGCATACCGGTCGGGCTGGCCGTGCCGCCGTATTCCTCGGGGATGATGCCGGCAAAGAAGCCCAGCTCGCCCATCTTGCGGACGATTTCCGGCCGGAAACGGTGCTCTTTTTCGTCCTGGTCCATGATGGGCAGGATTTCCTTCTGGGCGAAGTCGCGCCCCATCTTCTGCATGGCCAATTGTTCTTCGGTCAATTCAAAGTCCATATAACACTCCTTTTAGATTCCCCGCCAACGGCGGGAAGTTTTATCCCGCCTGTCCCGAATTTATTTCGGGAGCAGTTTTTGTCGGGATTCGCCACAAATTTATAGTATCTACAGAAATTATACCACCTGTTTAACAGGAAACCAAGAAAATAGGAACTTTTTACTATTAAACCGCCAAAACTATTGACTTTTTCGGCGCTTTTTCATATAATTAATTATCTATATTGCTGTCTATAACCTGCCTGCCGGCAGGCAGGTTCACGGGTTTTACATCTGAAGTTATGAATCTATTAGATTTTGAACAACAGAGTATTCCTCTCGGCATAAAGGACCCGTCCAACGGCGGGAAATACTGCACGGTCCTGAAACTGAGGGGCACGATTGACATCACCACGCACCAGCAATTCGAGGACGCCCTGAGCGAGCTCCTGGAGCAGAACGCCAAGCGGCTGATTATCAACCTGGCCGAGCTGAAATACATCTCGTCTTCAGGCACCGGATTATTAATCAAGTATTACAAGAAATACCGGGACAGCGGCGGCGACATCAAACTCTCCCATATCCCGCCCAATATCTGGAAAACCCTGGACCTGATCGGGATAAACAGCGTGCTGGAGGTTTTCAATACCGACAAGGACGCCCTGGGCAGTTTCAAGGACAACGAGCGTTTCAAGGAAACCACCAAACAAATTTTCCCGGCCAAGTTCCAGTGCCCGTCCTGCAAGGCGGTCCTGGAAATCGCCCGGCCGGCCAAATACCGCTGCCAGTATTGCAACACCTATTTCGCGGCCGATAAAGAAGGCAAGGTCAAGGCCTTCCTGTCCCGCCGGCCCAGGGTGATAGAAGTTAAATTATCCGATTCGGCCGATAATATACTCTGGCTGGAATCACTGGTCAAATCGCAATCGCAGTGGCTGGGATTCCCGGACAAGGAAACCAGGGACCTGACCGAAGCAATCAACGAGGTCTGGAAGGCCTGTTCCGAGAAAAAGAAACACCCCTGGCATGCATTCCGGGTAACCCTGATAATGGAAGGAAACTCTCCAGATTCGCCCGGCTCGGACAAAAATAACCCGACCAAGATGACCGTTGGCATTACCTCGTTCGAGAATCTCAATATCTCCAAAACAATTATGACCAATTCCTCCATCCGCCAGAAGGTGACTTCCATCGAAGTCCTGCCGCTTCTTCCGGCCGGGGAATTGATTAAGATAATTAAGACTCGCCCCGTACATAACTCAAAGGAAAAATCCGGCTGAGAAAAATCTAAGCTAAAACTTTAAAATAACTCCGTATTTAAAGCGTTGGATTATGTGCGGGGTAAAAAAATTATATGCTCTTCAACTGGTTCAAGAAAAAGGACAAGCTCATACCGTTAGAGCCGCTGGAGCCGGTTCAGGGCAAACCCGGGCATAAACTGCCGGCCCGGCCGGTCGCGCCGCCCAATAAGGCCCCGCTGGCTGGAGCCAGAAAACCAGCTCCGCTAACTAAAGACACAGCCAAGATCAACACCTCCGAGAGCACGGTTATCCGCATCGGCAAATTGGGCGAGGTGCTGCTCCAGTATAATATGATTTCCCGGGAAAACCTGGAAAAAGCCCTGGCGCTCCAGCAGAAATCCTTCGTTTCTTCCGGTCCCCAGGACAAGGCCGTCCAGAAACGGAAACTGCTGGGCGAGATTCTGATAGAAAATAATTTCGTCACCGAAGAGCAGCTCCTGTCCGCCTTTGCCCGCCATTGCCGTATCCCTTACATCAAACTCAACAAATACGGCCTGCCCAAGACGGCCATCCAATCCGTGCCCGTTGATTTGGTCATCAAACACCGGGTCATACCGGTTGACAAAATAGGTTCAATGCTGATGCTGGCCGTCACCGACCCTTACGACACCAATGCCGTGGAAGAAATCAAGGCCCAGACCGGGCTGAAGGTAAAAACCATTCTGTGCAAGCAGAGCGAATTTTCGGAAATGGTCAAGTTTTATTATCCCCATGCTCAGGACGGCGCCCGGGAAACTCCGGCTGACACTGCCACCGAGACAGCGCCCGCCAGTCCCGAGCCGACCGGCCAGGAAAACGCCGCGCCTGATACTTCCGCAAAACCGGCCCCGGCCCAGGGTCCGCGTGTCGGCGAAGAAACATCGGTATTTAAGATTGAGGAATTACAGTTCCCCGAGCCGCCGGCTTCTCAGGCCGCGCCGGCTCCAACAGCCGCGGTTGCAGAAAAACCTCCGGAAACGCCGGCGCCCCAAGCAACTGAAGCGACTCCTGAACCCGAAGATAAAAAAGAATTTTTTCTGGGCGGGACTATTGAAGAACACCGCAGTGACCGCGATAGCGAACACGCGACTGTAAAACCGGCCGCGAAAGCAGAATCTGCCCCGGAGGCTCAGCCGCAACCACTTCCGGCGCAGGAATCAGTCCAGCCGGCCCAGCAAAAGCCAGAACTCGCCGAGATTAACGGATATGATACCTGCCTGATAGACATCCGGGATTTGCTGGCCTCGCAGGAAACATCCCCGGATGAAAATATAGAAATCCTGCCTGAGGAGCCCCAACCCGTGGATGTGGCTCCCTATTTATATCCGGATTCTAACGCCCCTGCGGGACTTCCTTCGGTCGAAGTTCCCATTAATGAGAGTTCCGTAGAAAAGGCAAAACAACCCCAAGAGGTTACGCCTTCTAAAACTGTCGTTGCCGCCCGGGCTGTTCCGGAAGAAAAACCAATTGTCAGGGGCGAAGAAATCGTCCGGCCTGAAATTCCGCAACCGGCCCCAACAGTTCCGGAGCCACAAATCAACCCGGCACTGCCAACGCCGGATGCCACACCCGACGAGAAGAAACCGACAACAGAGAAAGTATTCAAAGAAGCCCTGGTCCTGGTCAGCGAGGATGAATTCATGATGGCCCGGCAATTATTCACCATCCAGCTGGCCCATTCCTGGGAAAAACTTTATCACCGCAGCAAACCTTCCCACGCTGAAAAGGTGGACGAAGTTGAATTTGCGTTCCATACTGAAAGCGCGATACACCAATAATATATGGCATTAGCAGACAAGAAAATCGGGCAGGTCCTGGTCAAGGAAAAATTCCTGACCGAGGAACAGCTGTTAGCCGCCTACGACCACCAGGCCGACAAGAAAACATCGCTCAAGGAGGCCCTGATAGGCCTGAAGATGATGACCGAGGATGACATGCGGGCGGCCATGGTCAGTTGCTTCGGATTCCCGATGATCCGGCTCCAGGATTACCAGATCGACCAGGACGCCATCGTCAAAATACCGGAAAAGAAATGCCGCCAGTATCTCCTTATCCCGGTTTCGCTGATAAACAACCTGCTCACCGTGGCCATCGCCGACCCGTTCAACCTGATGGCGCTGGACGATATCGCCCTGGTCTCCAAGTGCGAGGTTATTCCGGTCATGTCCGATGAAAAAGACATCCTCACCGCCATCAACCAATATTACAGCAAGGAAAAGACCATCCAGGAGATGCTGCCGGAACAGAATATCCCGTCCGAGAACCTGGCGCACCTGCCCGGGGCGGGCAGTTCCGGAGACGAGATTGTCATCTCCACCGAACCGGTAGCCCAGGGCAAAGGCGCGCCGGAGATAGACGAAACCCCGATTATCAAACTGGCCAACCACATCGTGGCCACGGCCATCCGGAAAAGGGCCAGCGACATCCATATCGAGCCGCGCGCCAAGATGATCGGCATCCGCTACCGGGTGGACGGCATCATGGCCGAGCAGGAAGGCCTGCCCCGCTCCATCCAGTCGGCCCTGATTTCCAGATTTAAAATCATGTCCAAGATGGACATTGCCGAACGCAGACTGCCCCAGGACGGCCGGATTAAAATCGTCTTCGAGGGCCGCGAGGTGGACCTGCGCGTCTCGTCTCTGCCCACCCGGCACGGCGAAAAGATTGTCATCCGCATCCTCGATAAGGGCAATCTAAATGTCAAACTGGAAAATCTCAACTTCACCGAGCAGAACCTGAACCACATAAAAAAGGCGCTGGACCTGCCCTACGGGATGATTCTGGTTACCGGCCCAACCGGCTCGGGCAAGACCACCACGCTTTATTCCGCGCTGGCCTATATCAATTCCCCGGACTTGAATATCATCACGGTCGAAGACCCGGTGGAATACGAGATGAACCTGATTAACCAGGTCCAGGTCCACCAGGAAGCCGGACTGACCTTTGCCTCGGCCCTGAAATTCATCCTCCGGCAGGACCCGGACGTGATTATGCTCGGTGAAATCAGGGACACCGAGACGCTTAATATGTCCATGAAGGCCGCCCTGACCGGCCATATGGTCCTGAGCACGCTCCATACCAACGACGCGGTCAGCGCCGTCACCCGGCTGATTGACATGGGCGGCGAGCCGTTCCTGATTGCCTCGTCCGTCCAGCTGGTCGTGGCCCAGCGGCTGATGCGCCGGCTGTGCGAGCACTGCAAGGAAACCCAGCCCACCTCGCCGGAGGTGGCCGGATTATTCAAGGAAGCCGGCATCACCAATATTCCCAAGACCGTACCCAAGGCCCGCGGCTGCAATAAATGCATGCACAGCGGCTATATGGGACGGATTGCCACCATTGAAACCCTGGTGGTCACCGACGAAATCAGGGAGATGATTGTCAAATCGGCCAATGCCAACGTCATCAAGCAGAAGGCCCTGGCCGCCGGGATGACGCCGATGCGTTATGACGCCCTGGGCAAGGTCGCCGCCGGAGTTTCACCGATAGAAGAAGCCCTGAGGGAAACGATTTAATACCGTGACCAATCCGCTCAAAAAATTATACAACTGGGTTTTATCCTGGGCCAATTCGCCCTGGGGCGCCTGGGCTCTGTTCGTCCTGGCCGTTGCCGAATCATCATTCTTCCCGATTCCGCCTGACATCCTCTTAATCGCCCTGGGGCTGTCCATCCCAACCAAATCGTTCCGCTACGCCCTGATATGCTCGGTCGGCTCGGTCCTGGGCGGAGTCATCGGATATTATATCGGCTACGGGCTCTATGAAACCGTGGGCAGTTACGTCGTCAACCTCTACAACCTACAGGAGGCGTTCGACAAAATCAGCTGTATGTATCAGGACAACGCCTTTATGGCCGTGGCCATTGCCGGATTCACGCCGATACCGTATAAGGTCTTCACCATCGCGGCCGGGGTCTGCAGAATTAATCTATGGATTTTCATTCTGGCATCAATATTAAGCCGTTCAGCCCGGTTCTTTATCGTGGCCACCATCATCCGGTTCGGCGGCGCGCCGGCCAAGCGCTTCATCGACCGCTATTTTAACCTGCTTACTATTATATTCGTCGTCCTGCTGGTTGGCGGATTTCTGCTGATAAAACTCTGGATGAAATAAATCCTTGTTGTCAGGCCGATGCCACTATAAATTTGAGATAAGTTTCCCGCCGGCGCGGGCCGTCAAATTCGCAGAAGAAAACACCCTGCCATCGGCCCAGAACCAATCTGCCCTCTTCCACGCTGACCATAACCGACGAGCCGATAAGAGATGTCTTGATGTGCGCGTCTGAATTACCCTCGCTATGCCGGTACGAACTACGGACCGGGATGAGCTTGTTGAGCGCTTCAATGATGTCTTCCCGGACCGCCGGGTCGGCATGTTCGTTGATGGTCACGCCGGCCGTGGTATGCGGAACATGGATATAAAGAACCCCGTCAACCCATTTGTTCTTCCTGACCGCCTCTTTGACCAGGCCGGTGATGTCAATGAGTTCCGTTCGGTTTGATGTCGAAACAGGGATAATCACCATGTAAATACAATATCTACCACAGATTCCACAGATAATACAGATTTTAATCGGTGTAAGTACCCGGTACGCATTTAGCCACTGGCTAAAGACTACCGACCATTGCTTTGCAAAGGGCTGCGAAATCTGTGGTTACCGTCTCTTAAATCAGCGGTTTATACCGTTTTATTTATTCGCCGGTTCGACAACGGGCGTTTCCAGCAATGCCTTTACCTCAAGCGGAATAACAATCGGAGCGACCTTGTTGTAGTCGGAATTATTGACCTCTATCTCGTATTTTATCTTGGTCATCTTTGGCGCTTCGGGCTTTAGCTCCTCCGGCTTGGTCGTCGGCGGCTTGGAGTCAGCGGCCTCCTCGTCTTCAATGTCAAGTTTCCCGCCCTCTATTCCGCCGGGCATGCCCGGGATATCGCCGGTCATGGTCGCTTCCATAATAAGAATGGACTTGCAGATCAAACCGGTGTCGTTTTCCACCCATATCTTTAATGACGCGCTGTTGAATTTGACGTCCAGTCCGGCCATCATCGGGTTATTCTGCCCGGCCAGCAGGTTATTGAAGGCTTCGGGATTGACCGACGCCCCGATAATCCGGCAGGCCTTGTCCTGTATCTTATCCTGGCCGGCAAAGGCGGCGTCCTTGAGGTGCTCCCCGTATATCTTGCGCTGGACCTGTTCCAGTGACGTCATCATATCCTTCTGTTCCGGCGGCACGCGGGCCCATCGCTTGGTCATCGGTTCCATCATGGCCATGTTCTTGCCGTCCGAATAGGCCTCGAAGCGCATGCCCATGAATTCGCCGCTGGTGTAGGTGAGATTGTCGCATTTTTCAATGTCAAAAGTCAGGTTCATTTTCATGCCCATCATTTCGATATCCATCAGTATTTCCGAAGAGACGCTCTTGGCGGAGAGTGAGTTTTCCGCGGCGTATTTGAGAAGCCCCTGGGCGTCAGCCGGCATCGGCGCCTTGGGCGCCTCTTTGACAACCGGTACAGGGGTGGGAGGCGCCGGCGGCTGGGCGGCCCCGGCTTTGCATCCGGCAAATAATAGCGCAGACGCCACCATGGCGCCTGCCAGCAGACCGTACGTTTTGTTCAGTTTCATAAATACTCCTTTGTTAGAGACAGTTAGCCATTTAGAAGTTGACCTGCGCGCACTTCGTGTGCTCGGAGTCACGCTTCGCTTAGTCCCTGTCTCTTACATCCCGATGAATATCGGGATATTCATTATACTATTTTAACTTATCTTCCCCTCCCTGGGAGAAGAAGCTTCAGCTATAAAGTATTTCCTGGGTATGCGCCCGGCCAGATAAGATAACCGGCCGGCCTCGCAGGCCAGTTTCATGGCCCGGGCCATCATCACCGGGTCTTTGGCCAGGGCAATGCCGGTATTAAGCAGGACGCCGTCCGCGCCGGATTCCATGGCCACGGCCACATCCGATGCCGTGCCGACGCCGGCATCGACAATCACCGGCACCTTCATCCGGCTGACGATTATCCGGATATTCATCGGGTTGGTCAGCCCCAGTCCGGAGCCGATGGGCGCGCCCAGGGGCATGACGCAGGCCGCGCCGGCATCCTGCAGCCTCAGAGCCGTGACCAAATCATCCGATGTGTAAGGCAGGACCGTAAATCCCTCTTTGACCAGTATTTTAGTGGCCTCGATTAGGCCGCTTAAATCAGGATAAAGCGTCTTCTCGTCGCCGATGACCTCAAGCTTAATCATATCGGACAGTCCCACCTCGCGGGCCAGCCGGGCCGTCCGGACCGCCTCGTCCACCGTATAACAGCCGGCCGTATTGGGCAGTATTTTATAGCGCTTGGGATCAACGTAATCCAACAGGGATTCCTTTGATTTGTCGGTCAGGTTGACGCGCCGGACCGCCACCGTGACGCAGTCGGCGCCGGACGCCTCCAGGGCTTCCTTCATCAGCTGGAAGGTCGGGTATTTGCCGGTCCCGACGCACAGCCGAGATTTGAATTCGTATTTGCCGATTTTCAATGTCTTATCCATATTGACTCCGCGGCTTATCCACCGCCCACAAATGATATTATTTCAATCTTATCGCCTTCTTTCAGGCGCCTGGTATCATACTCATTTTTAGGAACAATGGCAAGATTTAATTCCACGGCCACGGTTTCCGGTTTAAGTGTTATGGACTCCAGCAGCGCCGTAACCGTAATGTCGCGGTCTGTCTCTTTGCTATTGCCGTTTAACGTAATTTTCATTTTGCCGCCGCCGTTTTGAGATTCTTATTTATAATATCAGAAAACCGGTTTAAGGCCTCGGCTAATTTATCCGGCCGCTTGCCGCCGGCCTGGGCCATGTCTTTCCGGCCGCCGCCGTTGCCTTCAATAATCACGGCAATCTCCTTTATCAGCGTGATAGCATTAAAATCGTCCCGGCATAATTTTGGCGTCATCATCAGAATCAGGTTGACCTTACCGTCCGTGGCGGCGCCCAACAGCGTAATCACCGTTTCGCCGCTGTTTTTCAGGTAGTCGGTAATGGCGCGCAGGTCTTCGACCGATTTATTCTCCAGCACCTCGGCAACGATTTTGATTCCGGCGCCCGGGCTCGTAATATGTGTGGCCCGATCCAGGAGGGTTCTGGCAATCTCCTTGTTTTCCTGCTTGTGGTGTTTCTCCAGCTGGGCCTGGGCCTGTTCCAGTTTTTCCGCCAGTTGCTTGATTTTATGGGGCACCTGATGCGCGGTGGTCTGCAACAACTGGGCGCCGTGCGCCAGCGTCTTTTCCAGTTCGTGGGTATATTTGAGGGCTTCCGGGCCGGTGACGGCCTCAATCCGGCGCAGGCCCGAGCCGATGGAGGAATCCGAGACAATCCTGAAATAGCCGATTTCGCCGGACTGTTTTATATGCGAGCCGCCGCAGAGTTCCCGGCTGTAGTCGCCGATAACCAGGACCCGGACGGTATCGCCGTATTTCTCGCTGAACAGGGCCATGGCCCCGAGTTTCCGGGCTTCGGCCTGGGACATTATTTTGACCGACACGTTGGCATTGCCCCGGATGCGCTGGTTAACCAATGATTCGATGGCCTGGAGTTCGCTGTCCGAAGGCGCCTTGGGCAAAGAATAATCAAACCTGAGCCGCTCCGGCAGCACCAGCGAGCCGGACTGCTCCACGGTTGAGCCGATAACGTTCCGCAGGGCGTAGTGCAGCAGATGGGTGGCCGTATGATTGCAGGCAATCGCCTGCCGGCGCTCGGCGTTGACCTCGGCCTTTATTTTCATCCCGGCCTTTATCGACCCGTTTTTCAGCCGGCCGATGTGCAGAATGTACTTCTCCATTTTCTGGGCGTCGGTAACCTCTATTTCAACTCCGTCCGCTTTTAACCAGCCGGTATCGCCCACCTGGCCGCCTGATTCGCCGTAGAACGGGGTTTGGTCCGTGATAATAACGATATCCTGGTTGGGAATATCCCACTGGATTTTCTCTTGGGATTTTTCTTTTTGGGAATCGGACATATCCGGCGCCGGATAGGCCTGCATCAGTTTTCCGTCCATCAAAATGGCTTCGATAGTCACGTCTGATGAAAGCGTCTGGTCGCCCAGATAAACTGTTTCCTTGAGGATATTCCGGATCTCATCAATCTCGGTCCGGGCGAATATCTCCGAGGCAATCTTGGAGCCGGACCGGGAAAGCTCCTTCTGCTCGGCCAACGCTTTCTCGTATCCGGTAATATCCAGCTTTATCCCCTTTTCGTGCAGGATGGATTCGGTCAGGTCGACCGGAAATCCGTAGGTGTCGTATAATTTGAAGGCCTCAGCGCCCGGAAAGGTCTTGCTGCCGGCGGATTTCAGCTTGGCCGTAATTTCATCCAGCAGTTTGATGCCCGATTCCACGGTCTCCAGGAATTTTTCCTCTTCGGCCTTAATGACCCGGGCGATGTGGGCGTGTTTGTCTTTCAATTCCGGATAGGCTTTGCCCATCATCTCCGCCACCGGGGAAACAAGTTTATAAAGGAATGGTTTTTTCACGCCTAAATTTATGCCGTCCCGGACCGCCCGCCTCAGGATACGGCGTTCCACGTAGCCCCGCCCCTCGTTGGAAGGCGAAACCCCGTCCGCCGCCAGGAACACCAAGGCCCGGATATGGTCGGCAATCCGTTTTATCCGCGTGCCGGATTCGCCGGACGAAGAATATTCCACATTGATGACATCAACGATGTGCTTGATGAGATGCTTGAAAATGTCGGTGTCGAAATTGGAGACCACGCCCTGCATCACGGCCGTGATGCGCTCCAGGCCCATGCCGGTATCAATGTTCTTCTTCTTTAAGGGAACCAGCTTGCCGCCCTCCTGACGGTCGAATTCCATAAAAACCAGGTTCCAGATTTCCACGAAGCGGTTGCAGTCGCAGGCAATCGAGCAGGTCGGCAGGCCGCATCCGTATTTCTCGCCGAAGTCGTAGAAAATCTCGGAGCACGAGCCGCAGGGCCCGTTCGGCCCGTCGCTGGGCGCGTTGGCCGGCCAGAAATTATTGTCCTCGCCGAACCGGAATATCCGGGCGGCCGGCAGCTTGATCTCCTTGTTCCAGATATCATAGGCCTGCTGGTCCTCCTCGTAAACGCTGACGCTGAGCCGTTCCGGCGGTATCTGCAGTTTCCCGGTCAGGAATTCCCAGGCAAAATGGATGGCCTCCTTCTTGAAATAATCGCCGAAGGAGAAATTGCCCAGCATTTCAAAGAAAGTATGGTGGGCCGAGGTCCGTCCGACCCGCTCGATATCCACAGTACGCAGGCATTTCTGGGATGAGCAGGCCCGGGGCGCCGGCGGCACGGTGGCGCCCAGGAAATAATTCTTAAACTGGTTCATCCCGGCGCCGGTAAACAGCAGCGATGGGTCGCCGGAACTGGGAATAAGCGAATCGCTCGGTATTATCGTGTGCCCTTTCTCCTTGAAAAACTCCAGGAACAAACTTCTGATTTCGTCTAATTTCATCGTGTTTCTATATGTGTCATTCCTGCCCTGCTTGTCATTCCCGCAAAAGCGGGAATCCAGGCACCGTTCCTGTGAAAGCAGAAAACTAAAACACTGGATTCCGTGTCAAGCACGGAATGACAGGATAGAGTTAAGCATCTACCCTTATTATTATATCAAGCCGTAATGCTTCTTAATCTCGGTTTCCAGTTCGGCATAGACCTTGGGATTCTCTTTCAGGAAATCCTTGGCCTTTTCCCGGCCCTGGCCCAGGCGCTCCTTTTTATATTCCAGCCAGGCGCCGCTCTTATCCACCACGCCGACAGTAATTCCCAAATCAATCAAATCGCCCTCGCGCGAAATGCCGCTGGCGTGCATCAGGTCAAACTCGGTCTTCTTGAAAGGCGGAGCCACTTTATTCTTGACCACGCTCACTTTCACATGCGTGCCGATGACTTCTTCGGCGGTATTCTTGAGCGTGCCAATCTTGCGGACATCCAACCGGACCGAGGAATAAAATTTCAATGCCCGTCCGCCCGGCGTGGTTTCCGGATTGCCCCAGGAAACACCTATCTTTTCCCGCAGCTGGTTGGTAAAAATCACGCAGGTCTGGCTCTTACTGATGGCGCTGGTGAGTTTTCGCAGCGCCTGGGACATCAATCTGGCCTGCACTCCGACCACCGGGTCGCCCATACCGCCTTCCAATTCCGCTTTAGTCACCAGTGCCGCGACCGAATCCAGCACTATCACGTCCATGGCATTGCTCCGGACCAGCGTTTCCACGGTTTCCAGGGCCTGCTCGCCGCTGTCCGGCTGAGAAATCAGCATGGTATCCAAATTGACCCCGATATTCTGGGCGTAGGTCGGGTCCATGGCATGTTCCACGTCAATAAATGCCGCGGTACCGCCCGACTTCTGGGCGCTGGCCACGATATGCAGACATAAGGTGGTCTTGCCGGATGCTTCTGGCCCGAAGACCTCTACGATTCTGCCGCGGGGTACGCCTCGTCCGCCCAGGGCAATATCCAGGCTCAAAGCTCCGGTGGAAATGCTCGGAACATCGGACTTGAATCCGGTGCCCAGACGCATTATCGCGCCCTTGCCGTACGATTTTTCCAACTGCGAAATTGCCTGTTGTAATGCTTCAAGCTTCTTGTTGTCCTCTTTGGGTTCATGCTTTTTGGTGGTTGTCTCTGCCATAATTTAATCCTCTCTTATGGCGCCATCGGCGCCATTAGATCCCGGCAGTTTTTGCCGGGACTTACTTTAATCTATTTAGGATATATTGTATATTACTTTAAATTAAAATCACGAATATTCGTATAAATTGGCCCGGCTGGCGTCAGGTTGCTCCGAAGCAGCGACACCTTGGTTACCGGCTGCCGGCCGAAATCCTCGACGGCGTATTCATTCATCAGGTTCCTGAATTCATTATTGTATTTCGGTGATTTATTGCGCCCCAGGGTAATATGGGCCGAAAACTTATGGTCATCGGGCTGGAAATCGATATTCAACAGCTCCTGCTCCAGCGCGGTGTACATCTGGTCCAGAGTATTGCCGGCGTCCACGCCCCGGACCCAGACCACCTTGGGATGCCGCTCGACCGGAAATGCGCCGATGCCATTCAAACCCAGTTCAAAGACCGGATAATTCTCGACTATAGAAATAGCTTTAGTCAGTTCAGGCAACTGCTCCTCGGCCACCTCGCCTAAGAACCTCAGGGTCAGATGGATATTATCCGGCTCCACCAATTTTATGTCCGGCTGCGCCTTCTGCAGTTCGGACTGGACCGCCGCGAGTTTTTTCCGCATCGCCTTCTCAAGGGTAATGGCAATAAATAATCGCATCTCAGGCGGCTCTATATTTCTTCCAGGATTATTTTATGGTCCATCAGGCTTATCTCCTTAATCCGGGCATTAACGGACTTCTCTTCGCCCAGGATGCTGGTCAGAAGCAGTTTATTCCCTTGCGGCCTGACCGTGCTGACGGATTCCAGAACCAGTTCCTCCCGGCCGTTCTTGATGAGATAAACATTGGATTCGCACATATCTAAGTCAGTTAAATAAATATCCCTGCCGGGGTCAAGGAAAACATTTGACAAACCTATGGAATGTTGTTAGTATTGTATAATTATGAATATCGGCACGACTGAACTGATGGTCATCCTGGCCCTGGCCCTGTTTTTATACGGCGCGAAATTGCCTGAAATCACCCGGGCCCTGGGCAAGGGCTACCGGGAATTTAAGAATAGTTTTGACGGCATTAAAAACGACCTGACCAGACAGGTGACAGATATCGCCCAGGACACCGGGATTAAAGATATTGATAAAATCTACACCACCCCTGCCGAAACTAAAGAATCAAACGACAAGAAACCGCCTGTCATAGGAAATGATAATCTGGCCGGATAATAAATTACAAACTCTCATCCATACTGGGCTAACTCTTACTCCGACTACTCACCAAAACCGAGGAACCAACATTATACCCCTGATATTAAAGCGATTGAAAAGTACCATTTGTGACAAGAATCTGATAATTTTGTGCAAATTCTTTAAATAGCCATACTTTACCCGGTCGACGCATGCTAAATCGGTGAAAATGTCGTAAAATCCTACATTGGCCGGTCCAAAAACGCTCAGACCCTACTACCCCCCACCCAGGGGGTACTACCCCCTCCCCCCTTGCCATACTGGCGATGAGGGTGTTTTGGCGTCTTAATGGGTGGCTTTTGGCGTCTGAATGGCTGGCTCTTGGCGTCTCAGGGGGTGGCTAAACTACTGGCACTGGGTAGTGAAAAGGCTATGAGCGAGTGGCTAATTATCTATTAATGAGTGGTGAAAGATATATTAAGGGGTGGCTATTGACGTCTTAATGGGTAGCCATTGGCGCCTGAACGGGTGGTTCTTGGCGTCTCAGAGGGTAGGTCAAAGTGCCGAAGCGGGTAGCCGCCACCCGAATAATGGGGTCGGTTTTATTTTAGGGCAATATGATCTATTATCTAATTCCAGGGACATTTCGCCTACTATTCGGCATGTTATTTCCGTAATTATTCCTACATCTTCTCCAGCGGCGTGATGCCCAGCAAAACCAGCCCTTTGTTAAAAACCTCTTTCAGCCGTTGCACCAGGACAATCCGCGCCTGGGTGAGTTCCTTGTTATCGGAAATGACCCGGTGCATTTGATAGAACTTGTTAAACAGCGACGCCAGGGTCAGCAGGTAGTTGCTCAGGATGGACGGCTCGGATTCTTCGGCCGACTGGCGGATAATATCCGGATAATCCTTGAGCGCCTTGACCAGCACGGCCTCCTCAGGGGTGTTTAATAATTCATATTTCGCATTCCGCATTCCGTATTCCGCATTTGTCAGGGCGTATTTCCCCAATATGCTGCTCAATCGGGTGTGGGTATATTGGAGATACGGGCCGGTCTCGCCTTCAAAGGTCAGGACCTGGTCCCAGTCAAAATCCACATCCTTGATGCGCTTATTCTTGAGGTCGTTGAATATGATGGCGCCGATGCCGACCGCCTTAGCCACGCCTTTGGTTTCTTCAGGCGCCACCTTGTCCGCCAGTTCAGCGCTCCGCGCCTGCATCAGCGCCTCCGAGCGCTCTATGGCCTGGCTGAGCACGTCTTCCAATAATATGGCCGTGCCCTTGCGGGTGGACATCTTCTCGCCCTTGAATCGGACCAGGCCGAAATCCACGTGCAGGCAATCCTTGGCCCAGTCATAGCCCATCAGCTCCAGGACCTTGAACACCTGCCGGAAATGGAGCTTCTGGTCCGCGCCGACCACGTAAATCAGCTTATCGAACTTGTAGGTATTATAGCGGTGGATAGCCGCGGCAATGTCCCGGGCCGCGTAGAGCGTAGCACCGTCGCTCTTGCGCAACAAGCAGGGCGGCATCTTATATTTGTCCAGTTTCACCACCAGTGCGCCCTCGCTGATTTCGGTTAAGCCCTTTTTCTCTATCTCGGTAATAGTCTGGGCCAGGTATTTATTGGTATCTGCCTCGCCTGAATACTCATCGAAGGCCACGCCCAGCAGTTCGTAGATGCGTTGAAACTCTTTTATACTTCCTTCTTTAGCGGAAACCCAAAATTTCCTAATAACCGGGTCGTTGCTTTCTAGTCTCTGAAAAATCTTCCGAGCATTTTCTCTTCTGATAGAATCAGGTGATACAGCAGAAATGGAATATTGATTGCTAAAATCAACAGTACTAATTTTTCCCGAGATAATTCTATCAGTAATATTATTGATTTCCTGGTCTGTTACTGGGCCGCCCCCTAACCCATCTAGAACATGCCCGAATTGAGTGCCCCAATCACCCAAATAGTTTATGCCCACACATTTATATCCCAGGGCCGAATAAATCTTATAGATGGCGTTGCCGATAACTGTGGAGCGGAGGTGCCCGATACCAAACGGCTTGGCAATATTGGGCGAGGAATAATCAATCACCACGGTCTGGCCCTGTCCGGATTGCGGAATCTGCAATTCCTCCTTCAGGACCAGCTCAATAACCTTGGCGTTATTGAGGAAGATATTAACATAACCGTAGACCACCGTAACCTTTTCTATTAATCCGCCCGGCTTGATAGCCGCGGCGATTTTCTGGGCCATCTGCTCAGGTGGGGTCTTCTGGTCCTTGGCCAGATGGAAACAGGCCAACGAATAATCGCCCAGTTCCGGCCGGGCGGATTTGCCCAACGAGGCGGCCAGGTATTTGGGCGACAACCCGGCCTGGCTGATTATCCGATTGACTAATTCCTGCTTGATACTACTCATAAAGAAATAGCTTACCACAAAGAACACCAAGGACACAAAGAATTTAACACTAATAAAAATCTGTGTTCGCTTGACGCAGTCGCTCCGCGTTCATCTGTGTTTATCTGTGGTTGCAGTTTTCCTTGACTTTCCCCCTTGCATTTGCTATAAAGCCAATATGTCAAAGATGATTAAATGGAAATGTTCGCAGTGCCAATACCTGCTTGAGGCGGCCAAGCCGCCCGAGACCTGCCCGTCCTGCCAGGCCAAGTGCGCGTTTACCAACGTCACCTGTTACACCCCGGAATGCGGTGGCGAGGACAATATCGACCCGAAACTGTTTGAAAAGGATAAAGAGAATTTATCTTGATTAAGGAGCGCCTAAATGGATTACTTTTTCAATGCCGAGGAGATATTCCACATCGCCGTGATGATAGAAGACAATGGCGAGAAGTTCTATAACCACGTCAGCGCCACCACCCCGGACGCCAAGACCAAAAGCATCTGCGCCAAGCTGGCCGGACAGGAGCATAACCACCGGCTGCTCTTTGAGAAACTGCTGGCCGACGTGGTCAACAAAAAAGGCCCGATGTATAACCTGGCTGATATTCCCCAGGACGACCTGTCCTATCTCAAGGCCGTGTCCGACTCCAACGTCTTTACCAAGACGCTCAACATAAAGGATGTATCCGGCAAAATAAAGAACGCCAAGGACGCCGTAATAATCGCCCTGGATTTCGAGAAGGACTCCATCCTGTTCTTCATCCAGATGAAGAAATTCACCCGGCCGGAATGGGGCCAGGCGGAAATCAACAAACTCATCGAGCAGGAACAGGAACACATCGTCACCTTGACTGCCTTATTAAAAGAATTATCTTAAGACCATTTAATATTAAATGGAAAACAAGAAGTTTGAAGACGGACTGTTGAGAGATAGCGGACTCAAACTCATTGGCAAAGCCCCCTGGGGCACCCATTTCTGCCAGTTCTACCAGACCAAACAAGACCTGATAAACATCCTGGTCCCCTATTTCAAGGCCGGGCTAAAGAACAACGAGTTCTGTATGTGGATAACCTCGGAGCCGCTCGGGGCTGCTGAGGCCAAAAGCGCCCTGGCCAAAGAGGTCAAGGACCTGGATGACTACATCAAAAAAGGCCATATAGAAATCCTGGATTACCGGCAGTGGTACACCAAATCCGGCAGGTTTAATGAAGACGCAGTTTTGGCCGGTTGGGCTGCCAAAGAGGAAAAGGCGTTAAAAAAGGGATTTGCCGGCCTGCGCCTGAGCGGCAACACCTTCTGGCTGGAGAAAAAAGACTGGAAGGCGTTCACCGATTACGAAGAAGCCGTCAACAACGTCATCGGACAGCACCGGATGATGGCCATCTGCACCTATTCGCTGGACAGATGCAACGCCCTGGAAATCATTGACGTCATCTCCAATCATCAGTTCGCCCTGATTAACCGGTCCGGCAAATGGGAGGTCATTGAAAGTTCGGATTACCGTCAGGCCAAGGAGGCGCTTAAGGAAAGCGAGGCCAAATACCGCTCAATCATAGAAACCGCCAATGAGGGCATCTGGATTGCCGACGCGCAGACGAGGACAATTTATATCAACAGAAAAATGTCCAATATGCTGGGCTACAGCCCAGAGGAAATGATAGGGAAATCATATTTCAATTTCATGGCCAAAGAAGGCAAGGCAATGGCCAGGGGCAAGATGAAACAGCGCCGCCGGGGCGTCAGAGAAATCTATGAAAACAAGTATCTTCACAAGGACGGCTCGCCCCGATGGATGCTGATAAGCGTTTCCCCGGTTACCGACGACAAGGGCAATTTTGCCGGCTCTATGGCCATGTTCACGGACATCACCGAACGCAAGAAAACCGAGAAAGAGCTGGCCTACCTCTCCAAATTTCCGTCCGAAAATCCCAATCCGATAATGAGGATTGCGCCAAACGGCATTCTTTTATATTGCAACAAGGCCGGCGCTTCTTTGACCAAACATTGGAAATGGGAAATGAATAAAGCCATATCAGCCGAGTGGCGCAAGTTAGTTGCCGATGCATTCAAGTCCGGCGCACGCAAAGATATTGAAATGGAAGCCGACAGACGCTTCTTTGTTTTTACCTTGGCGCCCATTGCGGCCGAGGACTATGTCAACGTCTATGGCCGCGATATCACCGAACGCAAGCAGGCCGAGGAAACGCTCAGGGAACGGGAAAAATGGCTCAGCAAGACCCAGGAAATCGCCCATCTAGGCACCTGGGAGCTTGACCTGGTAAATAACCGCCTCTATTGGTCCGACGAGGTATATCGCATCTTCGGCCTGAAACCCCAGGAATTTACGGCCACCTACGAGGCATTCCTGGAACGGGTGCATCCGGACGACCGGGCCGCGGTTAATAACGCCTACACCGAATCCCTGCGCCAGGGCAAAAACGCCTACGAAATAGAACACCGGATTGTCCGTAAGGCTACCGGGAAAATCCGCATTGTCCATGAAAAATGCGAGCATATCCGCGATGAAAACAACAAGGTTATCTATTCAATCGGGATGGTCCACGACATCACCGAGCGCAGGCAAGCGGATGAAGCCGTCAAGAAATCTGAGCAGAAACTCAAGGCCATATTTAATTCCATGCCCTGCGTGGTGATGATAATGGACGAGGAACGTCGGGTCATGGCTATCAACAATGCCTCCCAGCAAATCCTCGGCATCCCGTCTGATAAAATATTCAACCAGCGCTGGGGCGATGCCCTAAAGTGTATCCACGCCTCGGAAACGCCGCAGGGCTGTGGATTTTCCGCAAGTTGCAGCAACTGCCAAGTCAGGAATACGGCCCTGACGGCCCTGTCCGGCAACAGCATACAGAAGGTCAAGGCGGATTTTGAATTTCTGGTGAACGGTGAAATCCAAAAGCGGCTGCTGGCCATCAACGCCGCGCCCATAGAATACGAACAGAAGAAAATGGCCGTAATTATCGTGGAGGATATAACCGAACTGGCCTATCTGCGCCAGCGGCTCAAGATAGAGCATTCCTTTGCCGGCATCGTGGGCAAGGATGAAAAGATGCTGGAATTATACGACTCCATCAGGGAATTGGCCGACTCCAGCGCCCCGGTCCTGGTTCAGGGCGAGAGCGGTACCGGCAAGGAACTGGTCGCTTCGGCTATCCACAATGAAGGCCCGCGCCGGAATAAACAATTCGTGCCGGTTAATTGCGGCGCCCTGCCGGACGGCCTGCTGGAAAGCGAATTGTTCGGCCATTGCCGGGGCGCGTTTACCGGCGCCATCCGCGACAAAAAAGGACGGTTTGAACTGGCCCACGGCGGTACGATTTTCTTGGACGAGGTGGGCGACCTGAGCCCGGCCATGCAGGTCAAATTGCTTCGGGTCCTCCAGGACGGCTCGTTTGAGCCGGTCGGCTCTGAAAAGACCATGAAGGTCGATGTCCGGATCATCAGCGCCACCAACAAAAACCTGCACAAGGAAATCAAGGCCGGACGCTTCCGGGAAGACCTGTTCTATCGGCTGTGCGTGGTACCCCTGACCATGCCGCCCCTCAGGGAAAAAATCAACGACATCCCGCTTCTGGCCAAGACCTTCCTGGAATGGTCGGCCAAAGAATACCAAAAGGAAAAGGTATCGCTATCTCCGGAGGCGTTGGATATCCTGATGGGATATTATTGGCCCGGTAATGTCCGGGAATTGCAGAACGCCCTGCAATTCGCAATGGTTAAATGCCGGGGCAAGGTGATTAAGCCAGAGAACCTTCCGGCCAGCATATCTCCATTTAATAAACGCCCGCTCCTGCGCAGGCAGCGAAAAGGCAAGCTTGACTCACGGTCTGTGGAAGAGGCCCTGAAAAAAACCGCGGGCAACAAACTGGAGGCCGCCAAACTCTTGGGCGTGGGCCGGGCCACCATCCACCGGTTCCTGGCTGAGAAATAGGGCCGCCAACCCCGTCACATTGCCTGGCTTAGTTTTTGCTTAGACCGCATAGGAATATCCCTTATAGCCTGACTGTATGTCTTTCCTATATAAACTGCATTTCTTACGTTGCTAAACCGTATTACTTACGCTGCCAAACTGCATTTCCTCCGTTATTAAACTGCATTACTTTTCCGGACGAACTGTATTTCTTCCGTAGGCAGACAGTATGCCTTCTATATAGAAACATAGTTTCCCCTATAACGAGGGGGAGTGTCCCCCACCCCTCCCCCAGTGGGGTGTCAGCAACCTGCATGTTACAGGCGTGGTTACAGCATGGTTATATTTGTCTCAATTATCGCATCGTCTCATTTATTCTAAATGATACATATACCGGCCAATACCAACTGGTAACTCTTAGCATAACATCATATACTACACAATAATATGTAAAATAACCCCTGTTATTAACGATCCCGGTTAACGGCTGAACCGTACACGATGTCTCATTTATCTGCGCCTTTATAAGACACTAAAAACCTGTCATTTATTTATCGCATTTCCCTAACCTGTTACCTGACAAACGATTACAAATGTATTTTAAACATTATCCGTCAAAAGGCGGTTCTGGCACAGGAATTGCTCTTATTACTTTAATGAATGTCATCACCAATGGACAATATTAAGTATGGGATGACTGTAAGGGAATAGCGGCCATAATTATCCCTCCTTTAAACGCCGCTATTCCCGGTTTTTAATAATATTGTAAGATGCCGAAGAATAAAAATGCCTGGTACTGATAGTAATCATAGGGACCATTCGCGTTACCGTATCAATAACACAATGGTCCAATATAAACCGGTCCATTTTTTGGGGTTGTTTGGCAAGACCTCCAAAAAGCATCTGATACTGGATATCTCGCGAGATGGGATGCAGTTTGTCACGCGGGAGGGATTTAAGAAAGAGGCGCTGCTCTCCCTGGATATCTCGGCGCCGGACCTGGATAACGGGATAATCCACGCCCAAGGCCGGGTGGCCTGGGTCAGAAAGGCGCCGGACCTGGAGGCCTATGGCGTGGGCGTTAAATTCGACCCGATGGAACAGACGGAACAGGATAAACTGAAATCGCTGATTGACACCAATAACCTGAATAAGACCAAGATTTCCGACAGCGTGCATCTTAAAATAAACGGTAAATTATGATAACCACCTGAAAGGAGAGGGATATGCAAGATTCAAAGGTTCAGATAAGCCCGGACACCTGGGTATATATAGATGAGGACCGGGCCAAGCTAATCGTTGAAATAGACCTGCCCCGGGACAGCTCGGCCGGGCCGGCATCCGAGGAACAGATGAGAATACCGGAGTTTCTTCGGCTAAGAAATAACGCCTATTAAACAGGAGGCGAACTTGTTTCCGAAATCAATCATTCGAATTATTAATGCCAACGGGCGTATTTACTTAATGCCATCTCTGGTTCTCATCATTGGCATCGGATTAACGCTGTTCTTTTTCTTCTGGCTGCGGTCCGTGGAACTCCGGCAATTACAGGACGACCTTAATATCACCTCGCGAGACCGAATACAAGACGTAATTGAGCATATGGAACAACGCAAGTCAAAGCTATTTAACTTCGCCAATGCCTTTTATTACGCCCACAGCGATAATATATTAAAGGGCAATGTCGAGGGGTTTTCGCAAACGGCCAACCTGTTCTTAACCAGCCATTCGGACATTAAAAAGATAATGCTGATACCCCGGGTAGGCGATGCCCAGCGCGCCAGGTTCGAATCCTCGCTGCGCAGCCGGGATAATTCTCCGCTCCAGATTACCGAAGAAAACAACAAGGGAATGTTAACCCGCGCCGGCCCCCGCCCGGAATATTTCCCGGTCCATTCGGTGGAACCCCTGGGAGAAAATTACGACTACGTCGGTTTCGATCTATCTTCTCAACCAACCTATAGGGAAACCATAGACCGGGTCTGTAAAACCGGCGATATCCTCTGCACAGACCGCATTCCGCTGGCCTTCGGCTCCAAAGACCGGTTCGGGGTGGCGCTCTTTATCGCAGTTTACCGGGGCAATGCCTTCTCCGCTGAAGAGCGGACCAAAAACCTCTTCGGTCTGGTGGGCATGGTTATTGACATCGGCCGAACGGTGGAAATATCATTTGATAAATTTAAGGATGAAGGAATCGACCTGTACCTTTATGATTCCTCAGATGATGATAACAAACATCTGCTTTACTATAATCGTTCGCTTGCGCCCTTCGGCGTTCAGCGTCATGCCTCGCTTAGTTCGGCCGGCGACAGAATAACCAACCCACCGGAAGTAGGTCATTCCGTATTGCACTTCCGGCAGGAATTCTCCGTTGCCGGGCGCCAATGGACAGTGCTGGCCGTTCCCACGCCGGGTTTTCTGGCCACGCGCCGGAACCGTCTGCCCTGGAGCATATTGGTTATGGGGCTACTGGCCACCGGACTGGTAAGTTTCTATTTTATCACCGGTTCCCGGCGCACGGCACAAATTACCCAACTGGTAGCCCGGCGCACCTCGGAACTGTCCGCTGAAATCACCGAGCGCACTAAGGCCGAGGCCACGATTAAGGACGCCAACCTCCAACTGACCCACTGGGCGGCTAAACTGGACCGCTATAACCGCCAGGTCACCCTGTTAAGCGAGATGAGCGAACAACTCCACCTGTGCCTGACCAGCGAAGAGGCCTATCGCGTCATAAAACAGTTCGTAAAGAAATTATTCCCGGACGAATCCGGCGCGCTTTATATCATCAACGCCTCCAAGAATTTCCTGGAAGCCGTGGTGACCTGGGGCGACCTGGCGATTGAACCCGTGGTCTCACCGGACGACTGCTGGGCGCTCAGGCGCGGGCAGATCAACCTGGTCAATGCCTCCCACTCCGGCGTATTGTGCCGCCATTTTGCCAAGCCAGCTGCATTCAGTTACTATATGTGCCTACCGATGATGGCCCAGGGCGAAACCATCGGCATCCTGAATATCCGCCACCTTAAAACCACCAGTGATGACAGTCAGACCCGTTATTTCGAAGCCCAGAAGCAACTGGCCACTACTGTCGTGGAACACATTTCATCGGCCCTGGCTAATCTAAGCTTGCGCAAGAAACTCCGCGAGCAATCCATCCGGGATCCGCTGACCGAACTGTTTAACCGCCGTTATATGGAGGAATCCCTGGAGCGCGAACTGCATCGGGCCAAACGCAACAATTTGCCCATCGGCATTATTATGTTCGATATCGACAACTTCAAGGTATTCAACGACACGGCCGGCCACGATGCCGGTGACAAGGTTCTTCAGGCCCTGGCCGGTCTGATGAAGGCGCAAATCCGCGAGGAAGACATCGCCTGCCGGTTCGGCGGCGAGGAATTCATCCTCATCCTGCCGGATATGCCGCTGGATAAGGTCAAGGAGCGGGCTGAGAATCTGCGCAGCAAAGCCCAGACGCTTACCCTGAGCCATAAGGATAAGCCGCTCGGCCCGATTACCATTTCGCTGGGCGTGTCGGTTTTCCCTTTGCACGGCGCTACGGCCGAGACCCTTATCAAGTCCGCGGACCAGGCCATGTATCGCTCCAAGGAGTCCGGCAAAAACCGGGTGATGATCAGCGATGTTACGGAACCGCCCAAAGACGGCGGCCAGATATTGAAACCGGAAAAAATCGGGAAACACCTGTGAACCCCGTTAGAATCGTCCGGAGTAGGCGAAACGGATTTCTATGGGCGTTTAATCCATCAGTTAACGCTGATCTAACAAGGCAAGGAGATGTTGTTGATATGGATACTATAAAAAAAGAGTTAATCGGCGGTGATTTTGAACTGGACCGGCAGAAACTCATCGGCACCGGCTCATGGGGCAATGTCTATCTCGGTTTCCAACGTTCCCTCAGCCGGCCGGTGGCTATTAAGATACTAAAAAAAGAACTGGTCCAGGAGGAAAATTTCGTCAAGTATTTTCAGCGCGAGGCCAGCACCATGGCTAAAGTCGTGGATGAACATATCGTCCAGGTCTATTTCGCCGGTGAGTATGACGGCTCGTATTTCTTTATTATGGAATATGTCCCGGGCAAACCACTGTCCAGATTCCTCGAACGCGGCCGGAAATTCACCGTGCCGGAAACCATCTATGTAGCTAAGGCCGTAGCCCATGCATTGAAAGCCGCCTGGGAATCGCCGGCTAAAATAGTCCACCGCGACATCAAACCCTCCAATATCATGGTTTCTTACACCAGCACTATTATCAACCCCCTGATCCAGGAACACCAGCCGCCGGAAAACCTGGCCTTTCTGGATTTGAACATTATGGAAAGCAAAATCAAGGTCATGGATTTCGGACTGGCCCGGATCAGCAAGGGAATTCTGGAATCGACCATGAATGGCCGGATTATCGGCACTCCTAAATATATCTCGCCCGAACAAGGAGTGGGCAATCCGGCTGATATTCGCTCGGATATCTATTCGCTGGGCATTGTTATATATGAAACTGCGGCCGGACGGATTCCCTTTGAAGAAGATTCGGCCATAGACCTAATTAAAAGCCATATCCATACCGAGCCGCCGGCTCCCAGTTTATTTAACAACCGCATTTCCGGAAATTTAGAGGCAGTCATACTCAAATGCATCCAGAAAAACCCGATGGATCGTTATCAGAACCCCAATGAATTATTGGCCGCCTTAAAAGCCGTGCAACAGGCAAATGACCCACAGAGTTATCCGGTGGTCGACCCGCCGGGCCGCCGGGCAACCGACCCGCAGGGTCAGGATGTTCGGCTAACCCTGCCGCCGCCCCCGGTCGAGGCGCCGGTGAATGACTTACAAGACTACCTAGTAGGCGGTTCCGCATCAACCAGGCCGCAGGAAACCGGCGATAAATACCCAACCATTATACGGATTATTCAGGAATCTAAAATAAAATACTGGGCTGTTGCGATTGCCCTGCTATTGGTTATCGTTATCGGCATCATCGCCTCTTTCACCCTAAACAACAAGGTTAACCTATTTACCGTATCGCCGGATTCGTCAGTCCCAAATGTCAAATTTGACGCCCTACTCAGCCAGGCCCGACTGGCCATTAAACTCAAAGAATTTGACCGGGCCAAGGAATTAATGATGCAGGCCGCAGGCCAGAATCTTGATTCCGGTGAACTGAAAAAACTCATCCAGGAATACAACACCGCCCAGCCCTGTCCGGTTCAGGAAAACCTGATTCCAACCATCAGGGGTATGCTTAAACACGCCCAGATGGAAATAGCGGACAATAATTTTGACAAGGCGCGCTTTATCTTATCCGAAGCCTATTTCCTGGACCCGTGCTCACCGGAAATAGACGTGGTCTTCCACGAGATGGAGGCGAAAAAGAAATTGCTCCAGACCCCGTCCGTTAACTCCGCTGCCAACCAGAAAATCGAGGCCTTACTCCAGGAAGGGCTGGCCTTTCTCCGGCAGAAAAATGTCGCGGACGCCGAACGCAAACTCATCGAAGCCCGTTACCTGGCCCTGCAAAACCCCGGCAACCTCAAGGAATTAGGGGACGCCATAAACAATCTCCTGGAAAATATCAAGAAAGAATCAAGTGGCAAATAAAAACACTAAAACCAACGGCGCGCCGAACTCCGCAGAGACCGGGAGTACCCACCGGAACGGACCGAACTCCGCTCCGATGCCCTACGGGTTCGGAGCGCCCCGAACGAAGCATCGGGACGCAGAGACCGCGCCAGCGAACTACAAACTCCCGCTCAGGATTCTTGTCACCACCGTCGTATTAATATTTGCCGTCGAGATGGAGGTGATGGTCCTTATCGACTCCCTGCAGCTGTCCAAGACAGACCGGATAATCATAGATTCGCTTTTGTTAGTCGCCATTCTCGCTCCTATTCTCTACATCCTGGTATTCCGCCCGGTCAACAAAATCGTCAAGCAATGCCGGCAGTCCGAGGAGGAATATCATACCATCCTGCGCACTACATTGGACGGTTTTTGGATTACCGATATGCAGGGCCATTTCCGGGATGTCAACGACGCCTATTGCCAAATGCTCGAATACAGCCGCGCCGAATTGCTCCGGATGCACATCTCGGATGTGGAGGCCTATGAATCGCCGGCCGAAATATTCGGCCGCATCCAAACCCTGATGGAACACGGCTCGGGACGTTTTGAGGTCCACCACCGGGCTAAATCCGGCCGCATCCTCACCCTGGACCTGTCCATTAATTACCTCAGGGAACAGGGCCGGCTCTTCGTCTTCGGGCACGATATCACCAGGCGCAAGCAGACCGAGCAGGAACTCAGCGACGCCTATGACAAACTCAATAATTCGGTGAAAGTCCTGGGCCGGCACAACAGCGAAATAACCCTGCTGGCCGAGATGAATACCATGCTCCAGGCGTCCTTCACTATTGACGAAGCGCATCAGATTATCGGCCAGTATCTACCCCGCCTGTATCCGGCCGACTCCGGCGCGCTTTATGTTTTCAATTCATCGCGTAATTTAGCCGAGACCGTGGTCAGCTGGGGCAAAGCTGTGCCGGAAGAGCCGAACTTTACACCGGAGGAATGCTGGGCGGTCCGGTTAGGCAAACCCTATCTCAGCAAAAACACGCCGGACGCCAAGCCGGGCTGCGGCC
The DNA here is from genome assembly GCA_016235865.1 of Planctomycetota bacterium. Taxonomy (NCBI): domain Bacteria; kingdom Pseudomonadati; phylum Planctomycetota; species Planctomycetota bacterium. The sequence goes on from JACRIK010000003.1 coordinate 354,215, forward strand.
ACGCCAAAAACATATCCGGCATATTATTCTGCGTGCCGATGATATCACAGAATGAGGTCTCGGGCGTATTGGCTTTGGTCTTCAGCCCGGCCGAGGCCGGCACGGATGAAAACATCCGTCTGGAACAGAAAAAGCATATGGCCGTTAATATTGCCGGCCACGTCGGCCCGGCCGGCCAGAACAAGCCGAGCACGCTGTTGATATGCCGCAACAACTTCGCCCGTTCCTTTGCCTGGCAGAACGGGAATCAGCTGGAGATTATCGACCAGTACAACGGCAAATCCGCCGAATCGAATATCCAGTCGGCCGCCGTTCTTGACCTGGACGGCGACGCGGTTCCTGAAATCGTGCTTTACGACAGCCAGGCCAAGCAGCTGTCCATACTCAAGAGAAACGGCGGCGGCGTTTATGAGATAGCGGAAAACGCGGACGTGGGCTATTTCAACCTCAGGGAAATATTCATCCGGGACATGAATAATGACGGCGCGAAAGACCTGATCCTTTTCGGCCAGGAGCGGTTTGGAATTCTTTATGCCGGGGTTGCCGACCAGCAGTTCGAGCCGCTGGCCGGATACAGCACGGCCATCAAGAAGGGTGTCTATACCCGATACGCGGTGGGTGACGTCAATTCGGACGGCGTAAAAGACATCGTGGTAATCGAGGCCAAGCGGCACAATCTGGAAATCCTTTCCATAAACAATAAAAACGAGCTCAGGCAGGAACTAACCTGGCCGATATTCGAGGACCCTGAAACCAACCTGCTGGATGAAGAGATGGATGACTACCGCTGGCGCAACCTGCCCACCACCGAGCCGCGCGAGATAAAAATAGCGGACATCAACAACGATGGGAAAAGCGACATCCTGCTCCTGGCGCACCGCAACCTCATCATTTATTTGCAGGAGTAGCCGGGGCAAAAACGCGGGATTAAATCCGCGGGCCGGGGCAGATTATCCGGAAAGAATGAGTGACATGAAAATATTATATCCGGCCCTGCTGGTCGCCGGGCTGGCGCTCAACGCCTGCTCTTCCGGGCCCCAAATCTCTCCGGAGGACGCCCGGATGTATGAACTCGGATTCCAGAAATTACAGGATGAATGGGCGGCTCCGGAGGAAATAAACGGGTTTATCCTTGATGAAAAAGGAGTGCCGGCTGATTTCGCCTCCCAAGCCGCGCCGATCGGCTTATGCATGACCGCGGCAATCAAATACGATGCCGCGCCCGAGGATATCGAGAAAATCAAGAAAGGATTTACGCGCTTTTCAGAGCTGATCTGGCATAATACCTGGGGCAATATGCGCGTAAAAAAGCGGTTCTGAATAATAACGCCGATAAGGGCTACATATCCCTGGAAAAGCTGGGCCGGGAACAGGGTGGGCACGCCTATTTCGGAGGCCTGATTACGGTGGGCGTAAACCTGCTGGACATCGGCGGCAGGCCGGATATCGGCGTGCGCGTCTTCGGGGCCGGAATCCTGCACGAATTCAACCACTCCATGTTCCACCTGCCGGATGAGTATCCTTATAAGAGCCGGTCGGACAAGCCCCTGAAAAAATGCGTCATGGACCCGCGCAGCCGGGTGACATCGCTCTGCGCCGACTGCGAGAATCTAATTCTGAAGCGTTTTGCCGCCTTTAAATTCCCCGCTGAAAACGAAAGGGCCGGCTGGGCCGACGCGCATCCGGCGCCCGAAATATGTTTCGTCATCAAATAAAGCCAAGCCTGACGTAATTCCCGGTCCGGCCGCGGCGGCGCCATGAAAATAATAAAAGGGCAGATAAGATTAAGTTTTCAGGTTACGCGCCGTGATGAAATAGTTGTTTTCGCCGAGGGAAATGATAGGATGGCAATAAAAGGATGTTATATGAAAACCTTATCGGCCGGCGTATTGCTTGCGGCGTTGTTCCTGGCCGCCGGTTGTTCAGCGCCTAACGCCTACAAGCCAAAGGCGAATTATGAAAGTTACGGATACACCGGCGCAATCGGCCAGGGGATGCCCAACACCAATATCGGTTACGCCCTGTTCGCCGGGAACAAGGAAATCACTCCTGAACTGCTCAAAAGCCACTGTCTCAGGCAGGCCGCTGAATTATCCGCCGCCCGGGGCTATGATTATTTCCAGATAATTAAGACCGATTACTATACGGGCAAGGTCCGCGAGGAAAAGTCGCGCTATGCGGGCAAGGGCGAAGACAGCATCAGCAAGTACGAGCGTTATTTGGTGTGGGAGGAAAAAGTGGACGCCAAGTGCCTGCGTCTGGATTTCCGGGCCTTGCGCGGTCCGTTGCCCCGGCTTGACGCCCAGGCCCATCCGCCTGAAACATACTCCGTTTCCCAAATACTCAGGCCCGGGTCCGGCGCGCCCGGCAACGGGAACCCAGCGCCTGAATCAGCCCCGGCCAAATGCGCCAGGTGCAGGCAAGTCAACCTCCGGCCCGTTAATCCCGAACACTGCGATGCCTGCGGGAAATACCTGTTCAGTACCCTGATTTGCCCCTTCTGCGCCGAAGAAGCCGGTCCGGTCCACCAGGGCAAAAATAAGTGCCTGCGTTGCGCCAGGGAATTCCGCTTTTCCGCCTGCACGGACTGCGGTATGGAGCATAGTCTGAAGGAATTCAAATCCTTTAAATGCTCATTCTGCGGGGCGCTTTCAGAACCCGGCGTGGAATCAGGCCCGGACAGCTTCAACTGTCCGCATTGCCGCAAGCGTCTGGATTGGCCCGCCGAATTGAGCGGGGAATACGCCTGCGCGAAATGCCAGAAAGCCATTACCATTCACGCGTGCCCGGATTGCGGCGCGGCTCACGCGCTTGATATTCCGAAACCTTATACCTGCTGGGTTTGCGGCAAATGGGTTAAACTTAATGCGCTGGAAGAGGAAAAACCCGCCTGTCCGCATTGTTCCGCAAGCCAAGCCTGGCCCGAGGGCCCGGTTTCAGTCGGCCGATGCCTGAGCTCCGGGAAAAAAGTATATCTGGCGCATTGCCTTCGGTGCGAAAAATGGCTGGCCTTGGACGGGCCGGGAGATTTCTTCTGCCGGCGATGTGGAACCTGGACCGGGATTTACTGGTGCGGCAATTGCAAAGAATTCCAAAGGGGCGACCCAAACAGCCCGCCCGATAAATGCCCACGCTGCCTGAAAGATATGGTAAGGGATAAAAAGTAGCTGAGAATAGCGCCGGCCAAACGCCTTAATGCCGATTAAAGATGACAAGACCCAAGAAAATCACCGCCCAGGATGTTTATAACTACACCAAATGCCGGTATCGGGTTTATCTTGATTCCAACGGGGACCGGAAGGAAAAAGGCGAGGCCGGGCCGTTCGTAAAGTTATTATGGGAGAATGGGCTCCTGAAGGAAAAAGAATACATCTTGACATTGAGCAAGGAGAGGGTTGAAGACCTCAGCATGTACCTTCCGGATGCGGCATTTGAGAAAACCATTGAAAGCATGAAGGCCGGCCGTGAATTGATATACCAGGGATGCCTTCAGGTGGACACTTTCCTGGGGCGGCCGGACCTCCTTCTCAAGCATGCAGACGGCTCGTCCAAATTCGGCGCTTATTACTACGAGCCGATCGATATCAAGGCCGGTAGGGGATGGGAGGAAAAAGACGGAGCGCGGATTAAATTCAAGGAGCATTACGCCTTTCAACTGATGTTTTACCGAATGGTGCTTAAAACAATCCAGGGATGCCTTCCCGAAGAAGCGCGGATTATCAATGTTAATAAAGAACCGGAAAGTTTCAACCCCGGGGAGTTTGAGCTTGGCTTTGAAACGGCCTTGGCCGAGGTTACAGACCTGGTCCAGGGCCGCAAAACCTCCGAGCCGGCGCTGGGAGGCGGATGCGCCCAGTGCGAATGGCACGGACATTGCCATAAATGGGCCAGGGAAAACAACGACCCGACTCTAATATTTTATGTAGGCAGGCAGGCAAAGCTTAAACTAAAGGAAGCCGGCCTGCGTACGGTTAATGATATTGCCGGCATGGACATAACAAAATATCTTAAGGGAAAATATAAGATACCGGGGGTGGGCGAAACGACATTGTCCAAAATGCAGAAGCGCGCCTGCGTGATACTGTCAGGCCGGCCCGAAATCAGAGCCGGATATTCATTCCCGGACGCCGGGAACGAAATATATTTTGACATCGAGGACGACCCTACGCGGGGAATCACTTACCTATTCGGGCTGCTGATTAAAAAGGGCGGCAGGGAGGATTACCGTTGTTTCCTGGCCAAAAAACCAGAAGATGAGGAAAAGGCCGTCATAACATTCTGGGACTTTATCCGGAAGACGGACGACGCGGTTTATTACGTCTATTCCGCCAAGGAGCGTTCCACCTTAAAGCACCTGATGGAAAGGTATAACCTTGATGGGGAAATTTTCAATAAGTATGTCGGTTCGGAGTTTGACCTTTATAGCGACCTGGTTTTCAGATATTCCGACTGGCCTGTTTATTCCTACGGTTTAAAGCACATCGCGGCACAGATAGGGTTCAAATGGCGCGATCCCGACCCGTCCGGCGCCAACTCTATCGTTTGGTATAATGATTACCTGGCAAATCCAGGGGATGAGGGTAAAATCCAGAGAATTATTGATTATAATGAAGACGACTGCCGGGCTATGGTCGTGCTGACGGATTACTTCAGGAAGGCGCAACACCAAAGGTAGCTCCAGTTCATATTTAATTATCCACTCGTACAATTCGTGTTATTCTTTCCATAGACGGGCAGGCGGTAGATCTGATAATTTAATCACTCTGTTTTCCGCCGGGAGTCTGCGGGGTGCCGCTGGGCAAGAGCCGACACGTTGCTGTGATTCTGCCGACTCTAATGTCTCATTTTTTATACTGTCTCATTTACAATAAATGATACATGAGGCTGATGATTAACACTGATTTAAATTGTTATAACACAATATGTATCAAGATAATAAACAACGCTGACCTGATTATTGGTCATCGATGCTTGTATTTAAGGTAAGAATAATGTATCATTTATCCCTTTATCACTAAGACATCCAGAAAAGATTCTATACCCATGCTGTTTCCTTAACTGATTATCCGGCAAGCGATTAAAAATGTATCTGAAGGTATTGCCGGGGCAAGGGTAATTCTGGCACGGTAATTGCATATAAGTAATTAGAGGAAATTACTAACTTTATGAACAAGAGAATGTGGCGCCATTAGGGCGCCATGGCGCTTCGGCGCCGAAAGGAGTCAACGAAATGTTTGATCAACAGAAGATGGCCCAGACGGTTCTTAACCTGGCCCAGGATTACACTACCACGACCATGCAGGTAATGCGGACCTCAATGGAGATGTACGAAAAGACCCCGGATACGATGCTGAAACAAAGTATGGTAGTCCAAGAAGAAGGCCAGAAACTGATGGCCGATTGGACCACTAAGGCCAAACAGGGCCAGAAGAATTACTGGGATATGATGGATGAGAACATCAAGAAGATGTCGTCATTTTTCAGCCCGAACGGCCACAACACGGACAAGAAAAGAACAACGGCAAGTTAGGCGAATAAGACGCCTTAATAACAAATAAGAATGCCCCGTTATATGACGGGGTCTAACTCGCCCGTACGGGCGGAGTAAGAAAAGGAGGCAAGAAATATGAGCGGTAACGGATATAATACGACCAATATCGGCGAGAATGCCGGCAAGGTCTGGCAGACCCTGGCCACCAACGGCGGTCGACAGCTGGAAACGATTGCCCAGCAATCCAATTTGCCGGCTGAACAGGCCTATCTGGCCCTGGGCTGGCTGGCCCGGGAGAACAAGATTAATTTCGCTCCACGGGGCAAATATACCTATGTAGAACTGACCAAGGCGGAAAAGGACGCCTGCGCCATATGCACGCACTAATTACTCAAAAAACCTATGATTGTAAGCCGTCGGAGAGAGCAATATCCCTCCGGCGGCATAATGAAAGGAGCCAGACAAGACATGGGACAAAAAAGATAATGAACCAAAAATATAACAACCATCTAAAGAAATCGCTGGAACTGGCCAAAGAACTGATTATCCTGGCGGACGAAGGCGAATCGGAAAGCGTGGATAACGGCTGCCGGGTCCTTTACGGGATTCTGCGTGACTGCGCCTATAAGATTAAGGCCCGGGCCGAAGGCGAGTTGAAGAAGCATCTTTTCACGATTATATAAAATAGATTTTTGCGCCCCGGATTTTTGTAATATCCGCGGGCTGGTGATCGCCTAAAGAGGTTAATACTGCTCGGTTGTTCGCCTCGACTAAGCTAAAAAGGAATACTGATGACCCAAAAACAAAGCATAAAAACCACCCTGATATTCGGGCTGTTTTTCATATCCCTGGGCGGCTGGCTGCTACACCTGCGGGTTCATTCCCCGTCTGCTAATTCCCTGAATTACATCCCGTTTTTCATCGGGCTGGTTAATATCGTAATCATTCCCTGGATGTTCTTCTTCCGGCGCCTGATACATTGGGCTTATATATTAAACGGGATGAGCGTGATTGTCGGCATCATCCTGATGGCTCATTTCTCGCTGGGTAAATTACCGCCGGAGTTAAGCTGGGGTGCGATTTTCCTGAACACCACCCTGGCGGATATCATGCTCCTGTGCGGAAAGTTCGTAGCGGGCAAGGCGCTGTTTGATTTGGAGTTCAGTCAGATAGACAAGAACCTGCCGGTGAAGTCCAGGTTCCTGCGCTATCCCAACCTGGGCTGGTGGCTGGTGCATCTGGCGGCCATTGCCGCGGTTTACGCCATCGGCGCGGAGGTATTATAATATGGAGAAATTTAGAATCGGCACAGTCGGCTGGGCAATCCTGCACCTAATCGCCATCGGCCTGGTATTCTTAGCCGGTCATTATATAAAGTTCTGATAACAAATGTAACCCCTCCGTGGCGCCAGCGGCGCCACTACGGGATAAGAGCCAGTAAGTTGCTTAGTTTACACTGAGTGTAACGAATGTGCTCCTAACTGGCTCTAAGGAGTTAACTCTATGAAAAAGTTATTGGCCAGCGGAACCGTTCTGACCGGCGTATTAATCGCCTGGGGCTGCGGAAAGGCCGAACCGCCGGTTCAGCCAACAGGAGCGCCCAAGACCCCTGTGCAAAGCACTGGTCGGGAGCACCTACGAAGCGCACCGGGAGACACCGAGACACCCAAGGTTGAAACGACGGCAACAACAAACGAGGCCCCAAAACCGGCCGAGGCGGTAAAAATTCCGGTACTACCCCACACCATCAGCGATGCCGAAGTGGGTAAGAAGGCCGTCTGTCCGGTTATGGGCACTGAGGTCACCGTGACCAAGAATACCCTGTCCGCCGAATACAAGGGCAAGGTTTATTATTTCTGCTGCGGCGACTGTCCGGGTCCGTTCAAGGCCAATCCGGAAAAATACGCTAAATAGTTTATGAAGAATAAGAATTTTAACGCCTCGGCCATCAAATGGCTGGGGCTGGCCATCGCCTCGGAGAAGGCAGCGCTGGATGATTATCTTGAATACGCGCACCTGGCCCAGGATAAAACCGGCAAGGATATGTTCATCAAACTGGCCCAGGATGAGTTCCGGCACATGACCATACTGGAAACCGAACGGGAACGGCTCCAAGCCGGACGCGCCTGGCTGTCCGTGAAAATACCCGCCTCGCCTGTCGAGCAGGCCATTACCCGGCTCGATAAAAACACCTCCGCGGCTCAGGCCGGCGAAACCCAGGTGCTGGAATTAGCCCTGAAGGCGGAGAAAAAGGCCGGAGAATTTTACCTGGCCCAGTCAGGGAAGGTGGACAGCCCAGCCGCCTGCGCGCTCCTGCAACGCCTGGCCCGGATGGAAAACGCACATTACCAGATACTCCAGGCCGAATTAGACAACATCAATAAGACCGGCTTCTGGATGGGATTGAGCGAAATATCAATGGAGGTGAACTAAGCGAAGCGTGAGGCGGAGCACCCCGATATTATCTGGGAGCGCACGCAAATAAATTCCGTCATCCTTGATTTAGGTCAAGGCGTATTGTCGGCAAATAAGTTATATGATTATCATTGAACATCCCGATGCTTATCGGGATAAGAGCCGGAATATCCAACCGGCTCTAAAAGGAGGAAAAATATATGAAGATTAACGTTATTTTTTACAGCATGTACGGCCATATATACCAGCTGGCCGAGGCGGTGGCGGCCGGAGCTAAAGAAATAACCGGCGCCGAGGTGAAACTACTCCAGGTACCGGAGACCCTGTCCAACGAAGTTCTGGGCAAGATGGGCGCATTGGAAGCCAGAAAGCGCTTTGCCCATATCCCAACGGCGACGATGGACGATTTAGCCCAGGCCGATGCGATTATCTTCGGCGCGCCGACCAGATTCGGCATGATGTGCGCCCAGATGCGCACCTTCCTGGATTCTACCGGCGGGCTGTGGGCCAAGGGCGCGCTCGTCAACAAGGTGGGCAGCGTTTTCACCTCCAGCGCCACCCAGCACGGCGGACAGGAATCGACCATCCTGAATTTTCACACCACCCTGCTGCATCACGGGTTTATAATAGTAGGCGTGCCGTATTCCGAACAGCGCCAGATGGGTCTGAAAGAAATCTCCGGCGGCTCGCCGTATGGGGCGTCGACCATTGCCGGGCCGGACGGCGCCCGGATGCCCAGCGAAAACGAACTGGCCATTGCCCGATTCCAGGGCAGACACGTGGCGGAAATTACCGGACGTTTAATCGATTAAGGTATAAGTGTTTCCTTGACTTTAACCTGTAAATAAGATAAGGAGGTGAGTATGGCCAAATGGAAATGCAAGGTTTGCGATTACATCTATGACCCTGAAAAAGGGGATCCGGATAATAACATTCCGGTTGGTACGTCTTTTGAGGACCTGCCCGACGACTGGGTTTGTCCTGAATGCGGCGTGGGCAAGGAAGAATTCGAGAAAGTATAATGTTTAGTCCCGACAAAAACTGTCGGGATAAGACCCAGTAACGGACTTCCGCCCCTTCGGGTCGGAATTCCTAACTGGCTCTAAAAAGGAGTTGCGGTATGCGAAAATGGGTTTGCGGAACCTGCGGTTATGTCTGGGACGGTGACAACCCGCCCAATAACTGCCCCAAATGCGGCGCGCCTAAGGATAAATTCACCCAGCTGCCCGAAGATAAAGCCAAGCTGGTTGACCGGTCCCGGCTGACCAATGACCTGCATATGAAGCTGGAGGCCATAATGAATAAGGCGATTGCCGTGGCCGAGGATGGCATCAAGGACAATCTCGACCCGCCTTGCGTGGTGGTATTCAATAAAGCCAAGGCCGATGCGGAAATCATCAAGCAGATGATCAAGGCGGAAATCCAATCCCATATAAACAAAGGCAAGTGGGGATAAACAAAATATTGTAAACTGTCCCTGTGGGACATAAAAGAAGGAGCTAACCATGCCAAAGGCATCAAAAGAATTGCTGGACCTGTTGAACACCGCTATTGCGCGTGAGTTGCAGGTTTCCATCCAGTACATGTGGCAACACATACTCTGGAGCGGCGTGAAACACTTTGCGGTCCAGGAAAAGTTCAAGGACATCGCGATTGAGGAGATGAAACACGCCGAATCCATCGCCGAACGGCTCTTCTATCTGGACGGCATGCCCACCACCAAGCCGTCTCCGATAATTGTCGGCAAGAATCTCAAGGAGATGGTTGAGCAGGATGCCAAAGACGAAGAAGGCGCCATAAAACTCTACAAGGAAATCATTGAAGCGGCCGGCAAGGAAGGCGATGAGACTACCAAGCAGCTGTTCCGGAATATCCTGATGGAAGAAGAAGACCATCATGATACCTTTACATCCCTGTTGGAAGAGATTTAATATTAGAGTCAGTTAGACCTATGAAGTTTACCCTGAGTAAACGAAGGGTTACCGACTCTTACATGGCGCCAAAGGCGCCATCTAACTCGCAGTAACTCACTGCGTTCGAACTACGAGTAAGAAAGGAGTTGACTATGTCAGGATGTTGTTGTGGCGGAAGCAAGAAAAAGACGAAGAAGAGAAAGAAATAAGAATAAAACCAACAGGGAATACTTACTAATCATTATGGGAAAGAAATACGGGTATTTCACCTAAACCACATATAAGATAGAAAGGAAAGCTATGCCCACCTGTTTCAAAGCAATAGCCGTTATTGCCATCGCCTTAATCATCACTGTAGGATGCTCCCAGACCGCAGCGAAACCGGAGCCGGTCCAGCCAACGGTGACTTTAAACTATGACTTCATCGACCGGGGCGCCACTCACCAGGCGGAAATGGAAGATGTCATGGGTTCGGTGGTGGCCGGATACCTGATAGTAAACGAAGAATACCCCCGCTCGACGCTGGTAAACTATCTTTACAGAGGCAAGTGTTTTTATTTCCCGCTGGTAACCACGGCCCAGCCGGGCTTTTTCAAATCGCTCCAGTCCAACCCCAAGGTCTTTTTTGCGGTGGATAAATACACCCAATTGCACTGGTGGAGCGCCAACGTCTTCGGCAAGGCCGAGATAATCAAGGAAACAGCTCGGGTGTCCCAATGGCTGGAGGAATATGAAAGAACCCTGGGCAAAGACGGGTTTAATTACCCGGCCCCAAAAGACGTGGCCAATACGGTCATTGTCAAGATTACGCCCGAAACCATCACCGGCCGGAAGATGAACGACCCGCAGAACCCGAATTACGCGCCGCGCCTGCCCTGGATGACCCTATCGCACGGACGGGCGGATACGGATGTTACGGCCCGGGCACTGCCGGTTGAAGTATCAGGATCCACCTTAGCCAAGGAAGTATCTTTGGGCGGAGTCGAACCCGCTGTGGTTGAATCAATCCTCAAAGGCGTGGGTGGTTGTCGGCTGAACATCGTAGACACCGAGTATCCATATTCCATCCCGATGAGCGTGATGTCGTATACCAACGGTAATGTCATCCTGCACTCAAATAAAAAGGGCCAGAAGATGGATTTGCTCAGGGTTAACCAGAAAGTGAGTCTGGATTACCAGTGGTTCTGGAACAATTCCAAATGGACCGCGCTGTATTTGGAAGGCCACATAAATATCCTGGAAAAACCCGAAGAGATAGCCAAGGCGCTGGGCATGGGCGCGCCCCAGATGTTTGATAAGATGGCCCAGCGGATGGCCGTTTTGGAATTCGTTCCTGAAAAAATATCAGCCCGGCAGATAGAAATACCGATTAAATGGTATTCCCAGATGCCCGGCACCAAAACCAGATAACCTCGTCCCTAAAGGGACAAAACCAGACCCCGCCCCGTTGTAACGTCGGGGCGGGATAAGAGTCAGTACGTCACTGCGTTTCTACTGACTCTAAAAGGAGTATCCTATGTGCGGATGCGGATGTGGCGCTAAAAAGAAGACCAAGAAGAAAAAGAAATAACAGGAAACAAAAGCCGGCAACGTATTTAAGAGAGGAGAAGTTTCACTATGTGTAAAACCTGCGTAAAGCATAAGAAGAAAAAAAGGTAGAATTAAACACGGGTTATTCTTCTATAAATAAATGGATTACTCCATCAAAATCGGGGGCGAGGCCGGCCAGGGTCTGCAGAGCATCGGGCTTATCTTGGCCAAAACATTCAACCGCGCCGGCTATCATATTTTTACGGTCCAGGACTACGAATCCCGCATCCGGGGCGGGCATTCGGCTTTCTACCTGCGTTTCAGCGATAAGCCGGTCGAGGCGTCATCAACCCCAATAACCTTCCTGGTCTGTTTTGATAAACCAACCCTGTCTCTCTACCAGACCGATGTATCGCCATCCGGTTACATTATATATAACTCTGATGCCATTAAAGAAGAAGTTCGGTTGAAGCCCTTTGACGAAGTTAATGGTCGGGAACTCGCTACTGCGAGACCGCGTAGTGCAACGAAGCGAACTAAGCAACTGGAGCGCACCGGGAGACATTCCGTTCCGGTCCCGCTGGATACCCTAGCCCTGCAAACAGGCAATGACAAGATATATGCCAATTCCATTGCGCTGGGCGCGGTTATCGGCCTGGTCGGCTGCGATTTCAATATCCTTTCTGCCACCCTGGCCGAATTCTTCGGCGGCAAGCATAAACAAGGCGATGTAGTGGAAAAGAATATTCTTTCCGCTAAAACAGGGTTTGAGCTTATCAGGAATAAATTCCCGCAATGCCCGTTTCCCTTGGCGGTTAAACCACGCAACAACCGGATGGTCATCACCGGCAGCGAGGCCATTGCCCTAGGCGCGCTGGCGGCCGGATGCAAGTTTTATTCCGGCTATCCGATGACCCCGTCCACCGGCATCCTGAATTATATGGCCCACGCGGCTGATAAAATGGGCGTGGTAGTGGAGCAGGCCGAGGACGAGATTGCGGCCATCAATATGGCGCTGGGCGCATCGTACGCCGGCGTGCAGGCCATGACCGCCACTTCCGGCGGCGGATTCGCCCTGATGATTGAGGGCCTGTCACTGGCGGCCATGACCGAGACGCCTATTGTCATTGCCCTGGGCCAGCGGCCGGCCCCGGCCACCGGATTACCCACCCGAACCGAGCAGGCTGACCTGGAATACGCGCTCTATGCCGGGCACGGCGAATTCCCCCGGGCCATCTTCACGCCGGGCAATGCCCAGCAGTGTTTTTATCTGACCGCCCACGCTTTCCAGATTGCCGAGAAATACCAGATTCCGGTCTTTGTCCTGACTGACCAGTATCTGGCTGATTCCTATCAGGATTTTGAGCCGTTTGATATATCCAGGATTGATGCCACCCGCTATATTATGACGGATGGAGAATTATCATCCGTGAAAGAATACAAACGCCATGCGCTTACGCCGTCCGGCATCTCGCCCCGGGCCCTGCCCGGCCAGTCCCAGCACCTGGTTATCACGGACAGCGACGAACACACTGAAGACGGACATCTGACCGAGGATTTGCAGGTCCGAACCCAAATGGTGGATAAGCGCCTGCGCAAATACGAGGCGCTCTCCAAAGAGGTTATTGCGCCGTCTTTAGAAGCAAATACTAAAGCCAAGACCATCTTGGTTTCCTGGGGTTCTAATTACGGCGTGGTCAAGGAAGCGGCTCAAGCGCTTGATTACGCCGCCCTGCACTTCCAGCAGGTCTGGCCATTTCCCAAGGATGATTTTCTCCGGCTGACCCAAGGCGCCCAAAGGATTATCGTCATAGAAAATAACGCCACCGGACAGCTGGCCCGGTTAATAAAAAGCCAGACCGGCTTAACAAATATTAGTTCTATTAATAAATATAACGGATTGCCGTTTACAACAGATGAGCTAACCGCAAAGATTACAAAATAACATCTTTGTATTCATCTGTGTAATCGGTGTAATCTGTGGTTGCAATTATGTCAACAGTATTCGACAATAACACCAAGCCGGCCTGGTGCCCGGGTTGCGGCGACTTCGGTATCCTCAATGCAGTCAAGAAGGCATTGACAGAATTAGGTAGGGCGCCACACCAGGTGGCCCTGATATCCGGCATCGGCCAGGCCTCTAAGCTCCCGCACTATCTTAACTGTAATGTCTTTGACGGCCTGCACGGCCGGCTCCTGCCCGCGGCCCAGGGCGTCAAGATTGCCAATAAAGACCTGACCGTCATTGCCGTGGGCGGGGACGGCGACAACTACGGCGAAGGCGGCAACCATTTTATCCACGCTATCCGGCGCAATGTCAATATCACCCTGCTGGTCCACAACAACCAGGTTTACGGGCTGACCAAGGGCCAGGCATCGCCCACCAGCGATTTGGGAATGGTCACCAAGGTCCAGCATGACGGGGTGTTATTAACGCCCTTTAACCCGATGGCTATTGCTATTGCCTTGGACTGCGGGTTTGTGGCGCGGTCATTCGCCGGCAACCCGGCGCACCTGACTGACACCATCAAGCAGGCCGTCAATCATAACGGCTTTGCGCTGGTGGACATACTCCAGCCCTGCGTGACCTTTAATAAAATCAACACCTACAAATGGTATCGTGAACGGGTCTATGACATCGGTAAAGAAGCAGGGTATAATCCGTCAGACCGTCTCAAGGCATTTGCCAAATCGCTGGAATGGGGCGACAAAATACCTATCGGTTTGATATACAAAAAAGATAAGGCATCCTATATTGACTCGGTTTCTGTGCTTCAGGATAAACCACTGGTCAATCAGCCGCACCAACCAGAAAAAATAACCGATTTGCTGGCTGAATTTGTATAGAGGGTAGTATCACCTCGCCCCATAACCACTATCACCACGCCCCATAACCTCTCCCGCCCTGCCAGAGGTGAGGTATAGCCCTCAGAGAGAACCTATCCCGCCCTGCCAGAGGTGAGGTATAGCCCTCAGAGAGAACCTCTCCCGCCTTGGCAGAGGTGGTCTATCGCCCTCAGAGATAACCTCTCCCGCCCTGATAGAGGTGGTCTATCGCCCCCAGAGATAACCTCTCCCGCCCTGATAGAGGTGAGGTACCGCCCTCAGAGAGCGCCTCTATCGCCCTGCCAGAGGTGGTCTATCGCCCCCGGAGATAACCTCTCCCGCCCTGATAGAGGTGGTCTATAGCCCTCAGAGAGAACCTCTACCGCCCTGATAGAGGTGGGGTATAGCCCTCAGAGAGCGCCTCTATCGCCCCCAGAGAGGTGCTCTATAGGGGCGGGAGAGGGGCTCTATCCAGGGGGGTAGGGGGGTCTCTTGCCCTAAGTCATTGTCAGATAAGGTTCATTATTTTATGAAGGTGATAAAAATACACCAAAGAAGATATGAATTAGCCACATACCTGTTTAAGACCCGCCTCTGGAGGGAGAAATAAGGGGCATCAAATCCGGAAGGTGGTAAAAATAGTGATGGACAATTACGCAGTCGGGCAGGTATTACTGTCCTATCCCGCCGAGAATCTGCAGACCCAAGTCATAAGCCGCGACATAGGCGTAACTGCCTGCAACAAAGACGCCCTCGGCAGGGCCCGGCGTATAGTAAGAGCCGGCTGAAGCTGGAGCGGCTGGGTTAGAGATATCTATAATCTGCAGCCCTGAATATGCATCCGCGACATAGGCGTAACTGCCTACCACATAGACATCCACGGCAGAACTCGGTGTATTGTGAGAACCGGCTAAAGCGGGAGCGGCTGGATTAGAGATATTTATGATTTCCAGCCCTGACTCAGCATCAGCGAGATAGGCATAACTGCCTGCCACATAGACGTTATAGGCATGGCCCGACGTATAGCAAGAGCCAGCTAAAGCGGGAGCGGCTGGATTAGAGATATTTATAATTTCCAACCCTGCAGTCCAAGCCGCGACATAGGCGTAACTGCCTGCCACAAAAATGCCACCAGCAGAGCCCGACGTAGCGTAAGAACCGACTAAAGCGGGAGTGACCGGGTTAGAGATATCTATAATCTGCAACCCTGAATTAGCATCCGCGACATAGGCATAACTACCTGCTACGAAGACGCCACCGGCAGAGCCCGGCGTATCGTAAGAACCAGCTAAAACTGGAGTGACCGGGTTAGAGATATCTATAATCTGCAACCCTGAATTACCATCCGCGACATAGGCATAACTACCTGCCACATAGACGCCCAAGGCAGCGCCAGGCGTATCGTAAGAGCCGACTAAAACGGGAGTGACAGGGTTAGAGATATCTATAATCTGTAGCCCTGAACTCCCGTCCGCAACATAGGTATAACTGCCTGCTACATAGACATCGTATGCCCAAGCCGGTGTATTGTAAGACCCGACCAACTGGGTATTGAAACCGGTGGTAAAACTCCAAGGATTACCGGTTGTCGTTCCGGCCGAGTTTTTGGAATCAATTCTCCAGTAATATGTGGTGGTGTAAGCAAGCGCAGTCGGAGAAGTATAACTAAGGGCCGTTATACTTGTCGTAATAGGCGACCAGCCGGTAGAGGTCGTGCCGAGATAGACATCATAAGATGTCGCGCCGCTGGCCGATGCCCAACTCAATTGCAGGGTAGCTGGCACACCCGTCTCCCCATTAGACGGCATAGGTGAAGTTACCTGATTTGGTGGTGTGTTACTACTGCCACTCGTAGATTTATCGCAGAAGCCGCCATAACCCAAGGCAATAATAACTCCCAGTAAAATAGCCAAGGTTATTTTTGATATGGTATTCATATAGTTACCTCCATCTATAATATACATACAATTCCTATTTTGTCAAGGTGAACCCGATAATATTTCGGCCTGTTTGCATCCCAACCTACATAGGGATAGGCAGGTCTTATTGTCCAACTTGTACCGAGGTCAATCTATTGGCTGTATCACCCAAACCTAATTGACCGTAGTCATTACCTCCCCAAGTCCAGAGCGTGCCGTCGGTCTTCAGGGCGATACTATGATTAGAACCACAGGCAATGGCGATTGCGCCTGTCAAACCGGTTACCTGCACCGGGGTCAGCCGGTTAGTAACAGTCCCATCGCCCAACTGACCTGAGCCATTATATCCCCAGGCCCAAACCGTTCCGTCATTCTTCAGGGCGATACTGTGATAATCACCGCCGGCAATAGCAATGATATTTATCAGTAATCCAACCCCACCCGGCCCTTTAACCTGCACCGGAGTTAAGTGGTCAGTAGTCGTCCCATCTCCTAACTGGCCATACCAATTAGCTCCCCAGGCCCAGACCGTTCCGTCATTCTTCAGGGCGGACATACTGTTATAAAAACCACCGGCAATGGCGATTACACCAGTCAAGCCGGTTACCTGCACCGGGGTCAATCGGTCTGTCGTGGTTCCATCCCCTAACTGGCCATACCAATTATTTCCCCAGGTCCAGACCGTGCCGTCATTCTTCAGGGCGACGTTGTGGATAATCCCTTTGGTAATAGCGATTACACCTGTCAGGCCGGTTACCTGCACCGGGGTTAACCGGTCAGTCATGGTTCCATCTCCCAACTGGCCGTAATAATTGCTTCCCCAGGTCCAGACCGTGCCGTCATTCTTCAATGCTATACTATGATAAGCGCCACCGGCAATGGCGGTGATATTTGTCAGGAATCCAACCCCACCCGGCCCTTTAACCTGCACCGGAGCTGACTTCATAGCAGTAGTTCCATCACCCAATTGCCCCCAACCATTATTTCCCCAGGCCCAGACCGTTCCGTCATTCTTCAGAGCCATACTGTGTTCATAACCACCGGCAATGGCAACTATACCGGTCAGGTTCATACCGGACAAATCTTTTACCGGCACCGGACTTAACCGGTCAGTAGTAGTCCAATCGCCTAATTGACCGGAACTATTTAATCCCCAGGTCCAGACCATCCCGTCATTCTTCAGGGCTATACTGTGGGAACCACCACCGGCAATGGCAATTACGTCCACTAATCCGATTACCTTTACCGGGGTCAATCGGTTAGTGGTAGTTCCATCGCCCAACTGGCCGAAATAATTATATCCCCAGGTCCAGACCGTGCCGTCATTCTTGAGGACTATGCTGTGGGAACCACCGCCTGCAATGGCGATTGCGCCTGTTAATCCACTTACCTGCACCGGAGTCAACCGGTTAGTGGTAGTCCCGTCTCCTAACTGGCCATACCAATTATTTCCCCAGGTCCAGACCGTGCCGTCACTACTCAGGGCGGCGATGCTGTGATAACTACCGCCGGCGATGGCGATTATATTGGTCAGCCCGGTTACCTGTACTGGGGTTGATTTGGGAGTCATAGTCCCATCGCCTAACTGGCCGAAGAAATTATTTCCCCAGGTCCAGACTGTGCCGTCATCTTTCAGGGCTATGCTGTGGGCATCACCGCTGGCAATGGCGATGATATTTGTCAGGAATCCAACCCCATCCGGTCCTTCAACCTGCACCGGTGTCAACCTTGTTGTGGTAGTTCCATCACCTAATTGCCCCCAATTATTCAATCCCCAGGCCCAGACCGTGCCGTCATTTTTAAGGGCTATGCTGTGGGAACCAGTGCCGTCGAATGGTATGCTGTGGGTACCACTGCCGGCAATGGCAATTATACCTGTTAATCCGCTCACCTGCACCGGAGTCAATCTATTAGTAGTAGTCCCATCTCCTAACTGGCCGTAAGAATTATATCCCCAAGTCCAGACCGTGCCGTCATCTTTCAGGGCTATACTGTAGGAACCACCGCCTACAATGGCGATTGCGCCTGTTAATCCGCTCACCTGCACCGGAGTTAAACTGTTAGTAGTGGAATTATTTCCTAACTGGCCCTTATCATTCAATCCCCAGGCCCAGACCGTGCCGTCATCCTTAAGGGCTATGCTATGATAACCGCCGCCGGCAATGGCGATTATATTTGTTAAGCCAGGTATCTTTACCGGTGTCAATCTGTTAGTAGTAGTCCCATCACCCAACTGGCCGAAATAATTATATCCCCAGGTCCAGACCGTGCCGTCATTCTTGAGGACTATGCTGTGGTAGACTCCACCGGCAACGGATGACCAGTTTGAGAACAATGACTGCGTGGTAAAACTCCAAACCGCACCCGGTGTCGTCCCGCCGGCATTCTTGGAATCAATCTGCCAGTAATAGGTGGTGTTGTAAGAAAGCACTCCGGGCTTGTAAGTCGCGCCTACCTGATTGGTTTTATAGGGCGGCGGGTTGGTCGTGCCGAAATAGACGTCATAAGAAGCAGCGCCCGTGGCAGGCCCCCAGAACAGTTGACTGTAAACAGAAACATTTATTGCTAAACTACTCGGACTGTGCGAGGTCACCTGGGCCGGCGGTGCAACTATCGTCCTAAAACTCCAGATATTGCCCGGAGTGGTTCCCCCAACATTCTTGGAATCAACCCGCCAGTAATATTGAGTGTCATTAGTTAGCGTGCTCGGATTAAAAGTCATTCCTGATTGATTATTGCTAACACGATTTGTAGGTGGATTAGTTATCCCAAGATATACATCATAAGAAGTAGCACCACTGGCAGCATTCCATCTTAACTGTGGAGTAACTGAGATATTACTTGAACCATCTACAGGAGTAAGCAAGGTTACCAGAGCAGGCGGTGCAACTATGGTTCTAAAACTCCAGACATTGCCTATTGTTGTTCCGCCGACATTCTTGGAGTTAATCCGCCAAAAGTAAGGAGTGTCATTAATCAGTGTGCTTGGATTAAAAGTCGTTCCTGATTGATTATTGCTGACACGATTTGTTGGTGGATTATCTAATCCGAAATATACATCATAGGAGGTCGCGCCAGCGGCAGCAGCCCATCTTAACTCTGGAGTAACTGAGATATTACTTGTATTATTTCCGGGGGTTGGTGAACCAACCTGGGCCGGCGGTGCGACTATAGTGGTAAAACTCCAGACATCACCTTGAGTTACCCCGCCTGCGTTATAGGAATCAACCCGCCAGTAATATATGTCGTTATTAAGAAGCGGGCTAAACGGGCTCGGAAGGATATAGCTCGTACCTGTTTGAGTACCCATAAATCTCCAGGGCGAAGTCGAACCGAAATAGATAGCATAATAGGTAGCGCCGGCGGCAGGCGCCCACCTTAACTCTGGGGTAACTGATACATTACCTGAAGCATCTGCAGGATTAGGCGAAGCCGCCTTGGCCGGAGGAGCGACAATTGTGGTAAAACTCCAGACATCCCCTTCAGTCGTGCCGGCAATATTACTGGAATCAACCCGCCAGTAATAGGTGGTGTTATAATCAAGTTGGCTTAGATCATAACTCGTGAGCGTGGTAGCGCCTTTATATGGCGGTGGATTAGTTGTTCCAAGATACACATAATAATAACTTGCGCCGGTGGCAGTCCTCCAACTTAAACTCAATTGCTGGTCAATCGGAATATCGGTCGCTCCATTATCAAGGAAAAGCAAGACTACCTTGTCAGGCGGAACTATTGTGGTAAAACTCCAGACGTCGCCTGTAATTGTTCCCCAAACATTCTTAGAATCAACCCGCCAGTAATAGGTTTTTCCGTAATCAAGTTGGCCCGGGTTATAGAAGTTGTTCGGAGTATTTGTCTTAAGCTGGGCTAAGGTTAGTTGCTCGGTTGTGCCGAAATAGACATTAAAAGAATTAGCGCCATCGGCAGGTGCCCAAACTAATTGTCGATTACCCTGGATATTGGTTGCTCCGTTACCTGGGTCTGGCAAGGTTACCTTGTCTGGCGGCCCCAGTGGCTTTGCCGGTGTAGGATGCGCATCATAATCGGAGGTACCTAATCCCAATTGACCATAAAGGTTCCATCCCCAAGTCCAGACCATGCCGTCATTCTTCAGGGCGACGGTATGTGAGCCGCCAGCCGCGATGGCTGACCATTTGGTGTCAGTACCAATCTGATTCGGTGTAGAATGCGCATTATTGTCAAAAATACCTAAACCTAATTGACCATACCCATTATAACCCCAAGACCAGAGTGTGTAACCAGACCCGCTAATCTTCAGTGCTAAGGTGTGAGAACCTCCGCAGGCAATCTTACGGCTCCAGTTGAACGTCTCGTCTACCATCTGCGGAAAGTTATATGATGTCTTATTTGGATTAGTATTAACAAAACCCAATTGGCCTTCATAATTATTTCCCCAAGCCCAGAGACGTCCATTGTACAAACAGGAAGGGTACGGTTCCACGGCAACTGTATGCTGCGCTCCGGCTGCAATGCTTACCCAGCTTGTCTTTGTCCCATCACTATTATACCTAACAATCTCTCGAGGAGTAGTATAACTTCCAGGTCTACCTAATTGACCAAACTCATTATCTCCCCATGTCCAGAGTGAGCCATCGATCTTCAGGGCGACGGTATGTAGCGCTCCGGCCGCAATGGCTGACCAGTCGGCATCATAACCTATCTGCTTTGGTATATTACTGCTATTCGCTGTCCCATCACCTAATTGCCAATGGAAGTTATCTCCCCAGGCCCAGAGTGTACCATTTGTTTTAAGGGCGACGGTATGCTGCGCCCCAGCCGCTATGGCTGACCAAGTATTATCAGTGCCTACCTGCACCGGTGAAAAACGGTCGGTATA
The DNA here is from genome assembly GCA_016235865.1 of Planctomycetota bacterium. Classification (NCBI taxonomy): domain Bacteria; kingdom Pseudomonadati; phylum Planctomycetota; species Planctomycetota bacterium. Next base: position 375,167 of record JACRIK010000003.1, read on the forward strand.
ATCACCTAATCCTAATTGTCCATTATTTCTTCCCCAGGCCCAGAGTGTGCCGTCATTCTTTAGGGCGACGGTATGTGAGCTACCGGCCGCAATAGCTGCCCAGTTGGTATCCATGCCAACTTGTATGGGCCGGTTTCTGTTAGTCCTATCCCCTAACCCCAATTGCCCCTCGGTATTCAACCCCCAGGCCCAGAGTGAGGCCCGGCCTTGACCTTCATTTCTCAGAACTACTGTATGACCTCCTCCGGTCGCAATGCCTAACGGTGGATTAACCCCTATATATAAAGAAAGGGTTATAACCTGCGCCACAATAAGATTATTGACAGTGTCAATATAGGCAATGGGGACATTTATCCACTGGTTTAACGTGCTGTCGTATTTGAGTAATATTACATCTTCTTCCCTTACTCCTAATGCAAGGATTTTTTGCTCATCATATGGGACTTTGATAGTGATTGGTTCGGTGAAAACCAGTCCGGGAGGGTCAACAAAATCAATAAGCGGTCCGGCATTTGTAAATCCAACTGGTTTAGACGGCAGGGCGGCAACAACTTCAGGCGTGGATTCTTGAATCATCAGAATGGCCGTGGTGGTCAGGGTTCCGGCCGGGATTTCTATGGTTGCCCCAAATATCGGGCTTTCCGGCGCGGTTACTCCAACCGTGCCGCCATCCGCGCCGACTGCGCTGACCACGACATCGTTCACAATAATGGTAACCGTCCCGCTCACAGAAAGATTACCAACGCCATTATCCGTTGCCGTAAATGTTACGGGATAACTGCCGGCCTGCTCATAGGTCGGCGTCCAACTGAATACGCCGGTTACCGAATCAAAGGCGGCGCCAGCCGGCAGGCCGCTGGCCGAATAACTCAACGCATCGCCATCCGGGTCTGTGGCTGACGTAAATGTCAGTAATTGGCCTTCATTGGTTATTTTATTATCAGATGAGGTTATTATCGGGGCTCTGTTAACATTGTTGACTATTATAGTAATTGCCTTTTCATCATACAGTGAGCCGGGGTCGGTTACCCTGAATTTAATATTGGGGTAAGTACCAGCCTGAGTGTAATCAGGCGTCCAGGAGAATGTATCTCCCTCAAGGATTGCGCCGGCCGGCAGACCGGTTGCTGAATAATTTAAGGTATCGCCATCAGGGTCAGTGGCTGATAAGGTGAATGTTAATGCGGCCCCCTCATCAATACTCTTATTGCCAATATCGGTTAATACTGGAGGCCTGTTTACATTATTTACTGTTATCGTTATTGACTTGGAATCACTCAATGTATTAGCAGCGGCTGTAAAAGTAACCGCATAACTGCCTGCCTGTGCATAGTCTGGCGTCCAACTAAATACGCCTGTTACCGGGTCCAGCGCTGCGTTATCAGGCAAACAGGTCATTAAATAAATTATGGCATCGCCATCCGGGTCTATGGCAGAAAGCACAAAGGTTAATAACTGGTTCTCGTCTGTGGTCTTATCTCCGGGCGAGGCAAGAACTGGCGGTCTGTCTATATTATTTACGGTAATAGCAACTGTCTCTTCATCAGCCAGAGGAGTCGGACTATTATCAGTAACCCTAAATGTAACATAGTAAACACCTGTTTGTGTATAGGTCGGCGTCCAACTGAATGCACCTGTTACCGAATCCAAGGTCGCGCCATTCGGCAGGCCGATTGCCGAATAATCCAGCGCATCGCCGTCCGGGTCTGTGGCAACCAGCGTAAAGGCCAGATTAACATTCTCGTCCACGTTCTTGTTGCCAATGGCATTTAAAACAGGCGCTGTATTGACGCGACTTAATACGGTAATCGTCCCAGTCATCGGTAAGGAAACCCCGATTATCTTAACCTGCGGCTCTTTATCGTTGTTTCCCTGTCCATGATTATCAACGTTTTTATTATGCTGGTTGCCATGGTTACCGTTGTTATCGTTATTACTGTTGTTGCCGTTAGATTCATTATCTACTTTGTCGTTCTTATCATCTTTGTTGTCGGCGTTATCGTTAGATTCTTTATCAACCTTCTTTCTTATCAATTCCCCAATAAGGGTATATTGATATACCCCATCCTTAACCAATTCGTTCTGTAAGTTCTTACCATTACAGGTCTGGGTAACTGTAATAGGAAAATAAACATCTTCGCCGTCTTCTTCGTTCGGGCGTGGCGGCGGAGAAATCTCCTGCTCATTGGTAAACTGATTGACCTTTTCGCCGGTTACGCCGTCAGAGAGTTCCCAGGCATGCCTTATAAAATACTTAAACATCTCCTCTTGCGTATCTGACTGAGAACCCAGCCCATCCGTATATTTCACCAGAAATTCACCGGTGAGGACCGCTTCACCCAGCGCAGGAGAAAACGGGTCCGGCGCATCCGAGACCTTATCTAATACAAGTTTTTGGTTATTGACCTTGCCCTGGCCATGGATGCCGCTGCTTCCGGTAATGAGCCCTCCATTATCGTCCATCGGACAACCTTTGGTACCTACTGTCAGAGATGTGATTCCGATTAACAATGCTATAATGCTTATTCTTTTTATTACGTTCATCTTTCCCTCCTTGTTTTATAGTATTGTTTGACTCGGTTAAATGATATCTAAGACGCTACGACAATGAATGCAGAACTAACTTAATTATAATTAATATATACCTTATCCGGGAAAAATCAAGTGAAATCTGATATTTTCTTAGCACATCCCTTAACAGGTTACTTATTTGGCTTCTCAGGTATGGGCATAATAATAGACGGCCGCACTGGTATCCTGAATATTCCCATTTCCGGCATCCCGAAATTATCGGGACTCCACTGCGGTTTCGATGGCAAGGGTATGGAATATTCCGGCTTAGGCCGGACGATTTCTATCAGGAGTTCCTTGATGGTCTTTATCTCGCCCTTGAGTTGGTTAATCTCGGCTTCGTATTTCTCTTCCCTTTCAGATTTCTTATATGCCCTGGCAATTTTGGTTTCCTTCTTCTTTAACCGTTTCTGTAAGTCCTTTGCCTTTACTTCCCTTTCCGCCTGAAGGAGCGAGTCGGTGATATTGACATCGCTCGGTTTTAGTTCCAGTCCTTTCCTAAAGTCAGCAATGGCCTTGTCCAGAACCTCCATATTGGCGTAAATCACGCCCCGGTAGAAATAGGCCATGGCATCCTGGGATGTTAATCCAATGAGTTTATTGAAGTCAGTTAGCGCCCGGCCAAATTCACCGGCCACGGCATAACTCCTGCCCCGGACCGTATAAAGCATTACTGCCTCGTTGCGGTCCTCGTCCCTGAATATCTTTAGCGCCGTATTGCAGTCAATAACGGCATCTTTATACCTGCCGAGCAGTTCATAGGTCATCGCCCTGAGGATGTTGAAATACGGGCTGACCGGCTCTATGGCCAGTCCCTTTTCGCAGTCAGCCAGCACATCCTTGAATCTGCCGGACAGGAAATTGATATTGGCCCGGTCAAAATACGCCTCGGTATAATCCGGGTTGTGCCGGATGGCGGATGACAGGTCATTCAATGCCGATTGATACTGGTTCATCTGGCTATAGATTAACGAGCGATGGTAATACGGGTCTGCGTCATAGGGCGAGGATTCTATTGCCTTGGAGAATGAATTCAGCGCCTCGGCCGTGTTATTGAGTTTCCCGTAACACAGGCCTAAATGATAATAAGCATCAGATAATATTTCGGTATCGTTCTCAGAGGGTTTTTTCCTGGGCGACAATGCCCGGACTATGGAGTCAAATAGTTTCTTGGCGTCCAGGTATTTATCCTGGTTATATAAAGCTACGCCCTGTTTTATGGTAGCGCGGAATGAAGAACGTTTCATAAAAGCCCCCTTATAGGCATTTGGCAGTAGGCACTGGGCATTAGTTTTCCCCAATGCCTCATCCCTCTTGCCTAATGCCCGGTTTCCCTATAGAATTAATATAAGCGTTAAGTTGCGGATGCAGATTCTTACAAAGCGCATCCATTTCCTTATACTCTTTATCGGTAATCAGTTTCCTTTTTAATGCCCTCTTTAACCAGAAGGTGATTTCGTGCAAAGAGCCGCGGGCATAATACAGAAACTTGATATTTTCCTTATAATGATACCTGCCGAATCCTTCAGCAATGTTAGCGCCAATAGAATCACCGGCTCTTACCAATTGTTCGCCGACGGTCCTCTTGGCAAAGGCATTCCACTTATCACAAATATCCCAAATCTTATCCGCTATCTCCTCGGCAATCTGATAAACTCTCAGGTCTTCTATGTTCGTTACCATAAATCCTCCTTAAAGGCAATAGTCATTGGGCAATAGGCATCAGGTTTTAATTACCTAATCCCCAATGCCCAATCCCTTATGCCCCGTTTTAGGCACCCATTTCGCCACTTCCTTGTTGCGCTGTTCCCAGACCTTGCGCCAGGCCTGGCCGAATATCGCCCGCAGGTCGTTCTCGGTCTTGGCCCTGAAGAGCGCCTCATCCTGATTGATGGCTATGTATTTCCTGCCCCTGCTCACGAAGCAATACCAGAGCCGGTGTTCCTCGCCGTTCAAGACAGCCAGGATTCTGAATAACATCGCCATTGACTCGGCGACATCTTCGTATGCGCCGCCGCAGTGCCACTCGGAATCCTTATCCTCAACCTCAAACCAGAGCAGGTCCGAGTCGTCCTCACCGGCTCGAACCATCTGCGAGATGAGAATAAACCTGTTGCGACTGCGCTCACGTTGTATATTATAACATTCATTCGTGCAGACCCGGTAGAGATAAGACGATAATTTTCTGGTGTTCTCTATATTATCAAGGTTCTGCCAGGACTTGGTCAGGGTCATCTGGGATGCATCCTGGGCATCCTGGAAGTCATTGACCTTTTCCTTGGCAAACCAGGTCAGACGTTCGCGGTAACGTTCGTCCAGCCGCTCAAAGACCTTTATCTCGCCTGATTTATAGGCGACCATCAACTCCTCATCGGTCCTGGTTTCTGTAATCATCAGACAGCCCTTTCTGGCAATCCAAATATGTCTATAATAAATATACCCATACTATATGCGGATTCAAGGGAAATCTGAAATAGCCGGTTTCCCCTTAAAATTCCCGCCTTGTAACGTATTGCTGATATTGAGGATATAAGAATCTGCAAATAAATATACGATTTTATGCAACTGGGGGTGGGGGGTAGTACGTCCTAATAATAGAGGGAAAGCAAGGGCTGAAGGCCCGGCCGGAATCACCCTACCGCGACCCCTGTAAGGGTGACAGGGGAAACGGTTTCCGGTGTGGTTTGAGGCCCTGGCCTACCTTCACGCTGTTCGGTATCTGTTATTCGTGGCTCGGATAAATGGACAACGAAACCTTAATAACAAACCACGGATTGGGAGAACACTAATATGTTTACCAAGCATTTTGAGCTGAAACTGTATGTGCCAGAGACCTGGGAGGTCTCCGGTGACATGCCGTTAAGGTGGAGAGACAACCTCAAGAATGCGGCTCAGTATATGTACGACCGCCTGACTGCCAAGATACCTGATGATGGGACATTCATCAATAAGATGGCAACTCCGGCGGGCAAGGCATACCGGGCGCTGTTAAACCCGGCTTATGTTTCCAAGAGCGGGCGGACGGCTGATGATATCAGCAATTCGCACGCCACGAATATGGGCCTCAAGTTTAGACAGTGGCTGGATAACCTGAGAAAGTCATTCGCCGAGGTGGGCGGCGTCCAGGCCAAGTCCTTCAAGGACAAGGTTGACGCGGCCATAGACCGCTGGGCAATCGCGGTCGGCGATAAGTCCATCCGCCTGACCGGCGACAGGATTCGGGGCCGTTCGGTGGCTCCAATAGCCGCCCATTATCTGGTCGGAGAGGAAATGGCTTCGGGCTGGATAAGGGAAGGCGATTTGGCGGACGGTACGCCTTACAATATTACCTCGGAACTGCAGAGGACGGCCTTCAAGGCGGCGCTGATGCAGAGGATTCTCCAGGGTGGGATGATGGTCATCAACTCCGGGAATAATCCGGGCGTGATAACAAAGCAGGGCGACATTAATGCCGAACTCTTGACGATGTTGAGAGACCCGGCTAAGTGCGATGCTTTTGTAGGGACACCGGCACCGGATAAGTGCTTCTGCGCCTGGGCTCTGGACGGTTCTTACCTGTATCTGCACATACAGGTTGGTTTGACTACACCATAAGGTAGTTAAAGTAACGGGGCGTTTTCTCCGATGGACATCGGAGGGACGCCCCGTCTATTTTTGTTTCTGCCCGTTAGAGGCAGGCCAAAAATCAGCCGTACTGTATTTCACCTTAATACTGCCAGCCGGTTACATCATCTCCGGTTCCCTCTATGCCATCCTTGCCATCTGACCAGAGGTCATATGAACCGGGATTATAACTGCCCGGATAACGGTAGTGATACGGCCGGCCCCAAGGGTCGTTAGGAATTTTATCCAGATACTTCTGCCCCTGGTCATTACTTATTAATATCTGAAGTCCCTGTTCGGCTGACGGATAGTCGCCACAATCCATCCTGTATTGCTCTAATGACGTGCTGATGTTTCTTATCTGAGCTTTAGCCATGGACTCGTTGGCAACATCTCTTCCATGGATGATATTCGGAATGGCGATTGCCGTAATTATTGCGAGAATCGGCATCACAATAATCGCCAGTCCACCCAGAATCAGCCCGGCGATGGCCTTACCCTTACCCTTTAGAGCCCCGGCGCCTTTCTTGATATTGACCAGTCCGATAATACCCAGGATTATGGCCGGAATCGCCGGTAAACAAAGAAGCATTCCGGCTATCCCGCATATTAGGCTCCAGAGCGCGGCGCAACTAGTCCTGGGTGCATTGGTTGTCCCCGGTTCCGCGCATCCGCATCCACATTGATTTTGTTCTGGCATATATCAACTCCTTTCATGAAGTCTTATGTTAAGATTATACCTATTACCCATAGGCAAGTCAATGATTATATAAAACTTATCCTATTTTTCCCTTGCCTATCCGTCTGTTTTATGCTATACTCCTTGGCCTATGAAACAAATATACCTGGATAATCATTCGGGTACCAGAACGGATGAACGGGTGCTCAACGCGATGCTGCCGTATCTCAGGGATTCCTACGGCAATGCCCAGAGCATGCATTCGCTGGGCAACCAGTCAAAGGAAGCACTCGAGGTAGCGCGCCATCAGACGGCTGACCTAATCAATGCCAATGACGACGAGATCTATTTCACCTCCGGCGGGTCTGAATCCAATAACCTGGCCATCAAAGGCGTGGCCGAGGCGTATGCCTCCAAAGGCAAACATATCGTGGCTTCAGCCATTGAACATTTTTCGGTGCTATATTCAGCCAAACGGCTGGAGCAGGCCGGATTTCAGGTGACCTTACTGCCGGTTGATAAACACGGAACTATCTCGGTTGATGACCTGAAACAGGCTATCCGAAAGGACACGGTGTTGGTTTCCATCCAGCAGGCCAATCCGGAAATCGGGACTATCCAGCCCATAGAGGAATTGGCCCGCATCGCCAAGGCCAAAGGGGTACTGTTTCATACGGATGCCGTGGCAACCGTGGGCACGATTCCGGTGGACGTGAAAAAGCTGGGGGTTGATTTACTGACCCTGGCCGGCTCGCAGTTTTACGGCCCCAAAGGCGCGGCGGCTCTTTATATCAAAAAGGGCGTCCGGGTGATTCCCCAGATTGACGGCGGCATCCAGGAAAACGGTCGTCGGGCCGGCACGGAAAACGTCCCGTCTATCGTCGGCCTGGGCAAGGCGTCTGAAATCGCCAAGGCCGAGATGGTCGATAATAACCGGAAACTTATTACCCTGCGGGACAGGTTGATTTCCGCCCTTTCCCCAATGGAATCGGGGAATGGTCGGGAGCATCCCGACCCGTACGGGCAGGAAGCGCACCGGGAGACACTGCCCGGCAAGATGGATTATATTTATCTCAACGGGCATCCGGTTAATCGCCTGCCTAATAATATCAATTTCTCGGTGGAGTTTATCGAGGGCGAGGCCATGCTGCTCTTCCTGGATGGCGCGGGGATTTATATTTCCAGCGGCTCGTCCTGCGCCTCCAAGGCGCTCAAGATGTCACACGTGCTGTCCGCCCTAAAGGTGGATTCGGCCGTGGCCCAGGGCTCGGTCCTAATGACCCTGTCCAAATATAACAGCACTGAAGACGTTGATTATATCCTGGCGGAATTTCCGCCTATAATAAAGAAGTTGCGCGATATGTCGCCGCTCTATGCCCACTTTAAGAAAACCGGCCAGCGCCAGGCCGCCGGCCCGGGCACTGATTACGCCCACGCGCATGAACATGACCATGACACCTGTGAGACATAAATGAAAGACAAAATGACCATCATTCTGTTCTCAGGCGAACTGGACAAGGCCATTGCGGCTTTTACACTGGCCACTACGGCCGCCTTAAGCGGCATGGAAGTGACTATCTTCTTCACCTTCTGGGGATTAAACGTCTTAAAAAAGACCACTTACACCGTCACCGGCTCGCAGAATATTCTCCAGAAGATGTTCAACCTGATGAGTCCGGCCACACTGCCTATCAGCAAACTTAATATGTTCGGTCTCGGGCCCTGGATGATGCGCCGGCTGATGAGAAAGTCAAAAATGGCCTCATTAGAAGATATGATGAAACTGGCCCGGGAACTAAAAATAAAATATATTGCCTGCACCACCAGTTGCGGCGTCCTGGGATTAGGCCCGGAGCATCTGGTGGGCGAGGTGGATGAATTTGCCGGCGCAGCCACCTATCTGGCCGAGGCCCGGGAATCAAATATTAATCTATTTATTTAGTGACAAGTTTCACAAACTATGCTTAAATAAACGGGAATGTAAATATGCACCTGGATAAGACACTGGATTGCATCGGGCTGTTTTGTCCGATGCCCATAGCCAAGACCAAGCAGGAACTGGACAAAATGAATCCGGGCCAGACGCTGGAAATCCTGGCTGATGACCCGGGCTTTGAGAAAGATTTACCGGCCTGGTGCCGGATGACAGGGGAAAAGCTTGTGGCATTAGAAAAGGAGGGGAATATTTTTAAGGGGTATGTAACAAAAAAGTAGAAAGGAAAGCAGCATATGTTGTTCGCGCTAATGGGTAAGTATGACCCTTTGAAAATAACGGAAATCCATGCGAAGGAGAACGAGGTCTTTGATAACCCCCCAATGGGTTTAAAAGTGCTCGGCCGTTATTCCATGGTAGGACGCCGCGGCGGATTCATAGACATTGTCGAAGCCGAAAACGCTGACCAGTTGGCGGCTATAACTTTGAGGTTCGTAGGTCTGGTGGAGTTTGAGATTGTGCCGTTGATAGACACGATCGGCGGCCGGGCCCGCAAGCTTATCTCAGAATTCCACGGCGAAATCGCCCCGATGCACGGGCCGATGCCCGAATTAGAACTAATCTCGGCGGCCGAGGCGCCGGCCATTAGTTCGGTAATGCAGGAGAAACGAAAATTCAACCCGCCCAAAGAGGTTTCCGAAAAGGCATATATCAAGAACCTCAAGCAATACAAGGAGCTCTATAAGCAGTCCATTGACGACCCGGAGACATTCTGGTCCGAGCGCGCCTCGGAACTGCACTGGTTTAAGAAATGGAATAAAGTCCGGGACAGCAACTTCGCCAAGGCCCAGATAAAATGGTTCACCGGCGGTAAGACCAACGTATCCTACAACTGCCTGGACCGGCATATGGAAACCAGCCGCAAGAACAAGACCGCCATCATCTGGGAAGGCGAAAACGGCGAAACCAGGAACTACAGTTACCAGCAGTTATTCCACGAGACCTGCAGGTTTGCCAACGTCCTGAAAAGAATGGGCGTGAAAAAGGGCGACCGGGTTACTATCTATATGCCGATGATACCGGAACTAACCATTGCCATGCTGGCCTGCGCCAGAATCGGCGCCATCCACAGCGTGGTCTTCGGCGGTTTTAGCGCCGAATCCTTAATCGACCGCATCAATGACTGCGGCTCAAAGTATATCCTCACCTCGGACGGCGGTTTTCGCGGCGGCAAGACCATCGCTATTAAAGCCAATGCGGACAAGGCCATGGAAAAAACCCCGACCGTGGAAAAAGTTATCGTGGTCAAGCATGCCAACGTTACGGTCGATATGCGCCCGCAACGGGATTTGTGGTGGCATGAATTGATGGCGGATAAAACTATCACGGAATGCTGCCCGGCCGAAGAGATGGATTCGGAAGACCCGCTTTTCATCCTCTACACCTCCGGCTCGACCGGCAAGCCCAAGGGCGTGATGCACACCACCGGCGGTTATATGGTTTATACCTATCTGACCTTCAAATGGATATTCGACTGCCACGATGATGATATCTTCTGGTGCACGGCCGACATCGGCTGGGTGACCGGGCACAGTTACATCGTTTACGGTCCGCTGGCCGCCGGCGCCACCGAAGTGATGTTTGAAGGCATCCCAACCTACCCGCAGCCGGACCGGTTCTGGGAAGTGGTGGATAAGCACAAGGTAAATATATTCTATACGGCCCCGACCGCCATCCGCGCCCTGATGAGCTTCGGCGAGGAGTGGGTCAAGAAGCATAGCCTGTCGTCCTTGAGAATCCTGGGCAGCGTAGGCGAGCCGATTAATCCCGAGGCCTGGATATGGTATTACAAAAACGTGGGCCGGGAACGTTGCCCGATAGTTGATACCTGGTGGCAGACTGAGACCGGCGGCATCCTGATTACCCCGCTTCCGGGCGCGATTCCGACCAAGCCCGGTTCTGCCTCGATGCCGTTCTTCGGCGTGGTGCCTGAGATATTTAATACCGAAGGCAAACCGGTAAATCCTGGCGACGGCGGATACCTGGTCATCAAACAGGATTGGCCCGGAATGATGAGGGGCGTCTATGGCGACCAGAAACGGTTCTTTGATACCTATTTCACTCATTTCCCCGGCGTCTATTTCACCGGCGACGGCGCCCGGGTCGACGAAGAAGGATTCTACTGGCTGATGGGCCGGGTGGATGACGTGATTAATGTCTCCGGACACCGCATCGGCACCGCCGAGGTGGAAAGCGCGCTGGTCGCCCATCCCAAGGTGGCCGAGTCAGCCGTGGTCGGATTCCCGCATAACATTAAGGGCCAGGGCATCTATGCCTATGTCTTCCTTAAAGGCGGCATCACCGGCACCAAGGATACCAAGAAAGAATTATCTGACCACATTAACAAGTTAATCGGTCCGATTGCCAAACCGGACGTAATCCAGTTTGTGGCCGGACTACCCAAAACCAGGAGCGGTAAGATTATGAGGCGCATCCTGCGCAAGGTGGCCGAGGGCGATACCAGCAATCTGGGCGATATCACCACACTGGCCGACCCGAGCGTGGTAGAACAGATAGTTATCGGCGCTAAACAGGAAACACGGGCGCAAAAGTAGTTGGATAAGTAACCATAGTCCTGTCCCCCGATGACCATCGGGGGGCAGGGCTGGTTTCCGGGATTGACATTATCCGCCCCATTGGGGCGTTTAGTATATACGTTACCTCCAGAAACCGGTCAGCGCGTTAACGTTACACCGCTTGTCAATCCTCGATTAGAAAGAACCAATATGTCACCAACAGAACAAATCCTAATCAAGCCCTTAAATCCGGTTTCAAGTCCGACGCCTGCTCCGGGCGCGCCGCAGACAACCTCCAATAAGGGCTGGACTGTCACCCTGGCCGGCACCGGCATCAATCTGGCCCTGGGCGTGCTTTATTCCTGGAGCGTCATCTCCAAGAAGATACCCGAGGACTGGGGCTGGAACGAAGCAGACCGAGCCCTGCCTTACACCATCGCCTGCCTGGTCTTTGCCTTTATGATGGTCCCGGCCGGCAAACTCCAGGACATCTTCGGCCCGCGCCTGGTAGCCAGTCTGGGCGGACTACTGACCGGCCTGGGATTGATACTGGCTTACCAGTTTAACTCGGTCGCCATGTATATCCTGTGCTTCGGGGTTTTAGCGGGCACCGGCATCGGATTCGGATACTCATCGGCCACGCCGCCGGCCATAAAGTGGTTTCCGCCGGCCCGAACCGGTTTGATTGCCGGAATTGTGGTGGCCGGCTTCGGCCTGGCCTCGGTCTATATCGCGCCCCTGGCCCAGTATCTTATCGGGCTCTACGGCGTGCCGGAAACTATGCTGATATTCGGCGTATCCTTCCTGGTCACCGTGGTAATTCTGGCGCAATTCCTGGTCAATCCCCCTCCGGCCGCGTCAGTTGCTCAATCCGGCCCGACCGCTCCGATGCTCACGAACCCGAAGGGACCGCGTCCAACGAACGGAGCGCCCCGCATCCCCGCAGGGCATCGGGACGCCGCCAGCAAGACCGGCGACTACCTCATCGGCCAGGTTTTAAGCACCTACCAATTCTATATCCTCTGGCTGATGTATGCCTTTAACGCCGGCGCCGGTCTGATGGTCATCGGCAAACTGGCCAAGGTCGTCTCGGTCCAAACGTATTACGAGGCCGGATTCATCCTGGTCGCCCTGCTGGCCGTGGGCAATGCCGGAGGCCGCATCCTAGCCGGCATACTCTCGGACAAACTGGGCCGAATCAGGACCCTTCAGCTATTCACCCTGTTCCAGGCCGTGCTGATGTTCCTGATGCCGTTCGTGGACAGCGCCTTGGTCCTGGTCTTCTTCTCCATCTTTATCGGAATGAATTACGGTTCCAATTTATCGGTCTTCCCGTCCATTACCAAGGACTTCTTCGGCCTGAAGAATTTCGGAGTCAATTACGGGCTGGTCTTTACGGCCTGGGGCGTGGGTTCTCTGCTGGCCCTGGTCTCGGGTATAGTTTATGTGCGAACAGGCAGTTTCCAACTGGCCTTCTTCCTGTCCGGCGCATTGCTGATAGTCAGTATCATCCTGTCCTTTACCGTCAAGAAACCCGTTCGGGCCATCGAACCGGCAAGAAGCTAACAAAATTACCCCCACACCAATTTATTGGTGTGGGGGTAAAATAATTGACCCGATACACAATATTTTATAAATTACCCTGAATATACGCCCTGGATTATTCTATCCCGGGGCATAGAACCATTTATTATAGAAGGAGATTATATTATGAAAAACAAACTATCATTGTGGATTGTCGTCGTAATCGGATTACTGGTTTCTATGGGTTGCGGAGCGAAAGTTGATGTCATCAAATTAGGCATAGCCGGTCCCTTAACCGGCGACCAGGCCAAGATGGGTACGGACGTGTTGAACGGCGCCACCCTGGCTGTTGCAGAATGGAACGCCAAGGGCGGCGTCCTAGGCAAGACAATCATCATCGTGGCCCGCGACGATATGGCCCAGGAACAGCAGGCCCAGTCGGTGGCTAAGGAACTGGCCGGCGAAGGCGTAATCGGCGTGGTCGGCCATTTCAACAGCGGATGCACCATCCCGGCTTCGGTGGTTTATCACGATTCCAATATCCCGATGATTACCCCGTCCTCAACCAATCCTTACGTCACCGACCGTAATTTCGCCAATATCTTCCGGGTCTGCGGCCGCGATGACCAGCAGGGTAAGGTGGCGGCTGATTTCGCCGTCAATACCTTAAAGACCAAACGGGTAGCCATCCTGCACGACAAGACCCAATACGGCCAGGGCCTGGCCGACGAATTCAAGAAGGCGCTCGGGGCCAATGCCGAAACCGTTTACTACGGCGGATTTCCCAAAGAGGAACTCAACTTCAAACCTATTATCAGCGCGGTCAAGGAAACCAATCCCGACCTATGGTTCTTCGGCGGCATCTATAACCAGGCCGGCCCGATGGTGGTCCAGGCGCGCGAAGCCGGACTGACCGCCGTGTTTATGAGCGGCGATGGCGTGATTGACCCGGTCTTCCTTAAGGTGGCCGGCGCGTCAGCCGAGGGCTCTTACCTAACCTTCTCCCGCGACCCGAAAGACGTCCCGACTGCCCAGGCCTTCCTGGATAAATACCATAAGCAATACGGCGAACACGGTCCTTATTCCATCTACGCCTATGATGCGGCTAATATTATTCTGTCCGCCATTCAGGCCGCCGGCACCACCGACGGAACCAAGGTGTCCGAACAGATTCGGAAGACCGTCTATGACGGCTCTATCGGCAAGGTCCAGTTTGACGCCAAAGGCGACCTAGCCAGCTCATACTATATTATATGGGTGGTCAAGGACGGCAAGTTTGTGCCATACGAGAATAAATAATAAATTAACCCCCTCACCCTTCCCTCTCCCCTATGGGGAGAGGCTAGGTGAGGGGAAACATTAAATTTCATACTATAACTTATCAGAGTGCCCCTAAAGTGTCATTGCGAGGAGCGAAGCGACGAAGCAATCTCATATTCTCCGCATAAATAGGGATTGCCACGCTCCCGGAGTTTACCCCGTCGTATGACGGGGGTCGCTCGCAATGACAGAGTGGTGCTTTTTAGACACCCTGTTATAGCGAGAATCCAGACGACCAGCTAACTGACCAATATGCTGCAACACTTAGTCAACGGTTTGATTCAAGGCGGTATCTACGCGCTGATTGCCCTGGGCTACACCATGGTCTACGGCATCCTCGGAATGATTAACTTTGCCCACGGCGAAATCTATATGATTGGCGCCTATCTGGGCATCATCTCGCTGGCCGTCCTGACCGCCATAGGCGGGCCGATTTCCGGACTGCCCATTCTCTGCCTGTTCATCGCCCTGATTATCAGTGTGGTCTTTGCGGCCGGCTACGGGTTTTCCATAGAACGGGTGGCCTATCGCCGCCTGCGCCACGCCCCGGTCTTATCCGCGCTTATCAGCGCCATCGGCATGTCCACCTTCCTGCAGAATTATATCATGGTCGCCCAAGGCAAGGAAAACAAGGCCTTCCCGGCATTCTTCAAGGAACCGCTCATCAGCCATCCGTATCTGGTCGGCGGCGCCCGGATATCACTCCTGGAAATAGTTATCATTGCCTCCTGCGTCCTGATTATGCTCGGACTGCACCTGTTCATCAGCCGGACCAGAATCGGGCGGGCTATGCGGGCCACAGCCCAGGACAAGAAAATGGCCGCCCTGGTCGGCATTGACATCAACCGAATCATCTCCCTGACCTTTATCATCGGCTCAGCCCTGGCCGCGGCCGGCGGTGTCATGGTCTCGATGTATATCTCCACCACCAGATTTGATGTCGGCTACATGACCGGCATCAAGGCGTTTACCGCGGCGGTCCTGGGCGGCATCGGCAATATCCCGGGCGCTATGCTGGGCGGATTCCTGCTCGGAGTCGTGGAAACCCTGGGCATCGCCTATATCTCGCCGGATTACAAAGAGGTCTACGCCTTTGTTATCCTGATGCTGGTGTTGATTGTCCGGCCGACCGGGCTATTGGGCGAACGGCTGGCTGAAAAAGCGTAATTATCCATAGCTGTCTTTCAGAGATGAATTGATGGGTTTTCCCCTCACCCATCCTCTCCCCTAAGGGGAGAGGAGAAAGGTGAGGGGGATAAATAAATGATACCTGACAAAGCATAACTATGAAACTGTTTTTCGGTTGTGCGCCATTAGGGCGCCATGGCGCTTCGGCGCCAAAAGTATTATTGACCCCGTTAGAGATGCGGGAATAATACTTACAGTAATTAAAACTATTTACTTGAAAAGTTATGGCGATAGAGGATAAGAATCAATCACGGTCACGCCTGTGGCGTGACCTATCTCTAACGGGGCTGGTCGCGCTTTGGTTCGGGCTGATTACACTGCCCATTGTCGGGATAAAGATGGGTGATGAGGGTGTCACCTGGCGGCTCGGCCCGCTGGTCATTGCCGGTCTGGTCCTAGCCGGCGGTTTAATCTGGCTGGGCATCAGCCGCTGGAAGGGCTTTACCAATTTCATATCGCAGCGCCTTCTGGCTCCGCTCCACCACACCGCTGACCAGATGGCCAAGCCAGCCGTTATTAAATGGGAAACCGCGTCCATCCTGGTTTTGCTGGCTGTCATTCCCTGGATGCTCCCGGCCAAGCATCTCAATCTGGCGGTTGATACCGGCATCTACATCATCCTGGCCCTGGGATTGAATATCGTGGTCGGCTCAGCCGGACTGCTGGTCCTGGGCTATGCCGGATTCTGGGCTATCGGCGCCTACACCTACGCCCTGGCTTCCATTATGTTAGGCTGCCCGTTCTGGCTGGGACTGCCCTTAGCCGCGGCAGTCACCGGATTATGCGGGCTGATTGTCGGACTGCCCTGCCTGCGCCTGCGCGGCGATTACCTGGCCATTGTCACGCTCGGATTCGGCGAGCTGGTCCGCTACCTGCTCAAAAACCTGCCGGGCTTAACCGGCGGTGAAAAAGGACTGCCCAATGAATACCAGACCGGCGCCATCAACCATCCGCAAATATTCGGCTGGGTCTTAAAACAGCCGATTCATTATTATTACATCACCTTTATTATGGTGGTCCTGACCATCATTATCATTGAGCGGCTGAACAGCTCGCGCATCGGCCGGGCCTGGATTGCGCTCCGGGAAGACGAACTGGCCGCCACCAGCATGGGCATCAATACCACCAAACTGAAAATCCTGGCCTTTGTCATCAGCGCGGTCTGGGCCGGATTTGCCGGCGTGCTTTATACGGCCAAGATGAATTACATCACGCCCGAGGCGTTCAGGTTTGACCAGTCAGCCCTGATTCTGGCTATGGTCATCCTGGGCGGGATGGGCAATACCTTCGGCGTGATTCTGGGCGCGGTTATTTTATATATCCTGCCCTGGTTTATCCGGGACCAGATGCCGGCATTTCAGGATTACCGGCTGTTGATATACGGGGCGACTATGGTCCTGATGATGCTCTTCCGGCCCCAGGGACTGATTAGCAGTAAACGCCGGCAGGTGGAGTTAAGTAGTGCGGAAGGATAATTAATTAATACTAACAACGGGATTTAACAACCCCCTTTTATTCCCCCTTTGTTAAGGGGGACTGAGGGGGTTGTTACTCCGCTAAATCCGTTGAATCCTGTTGTCTAATATATTATGACCGACAATACCTTACTGGAAGCAAAATCAGTATCCAAGCAATTCGGCGGCTTGGCCGCATTGCAGGACCTGAGTTTCACATTAAGCAAGGGCGAAATCCTGAGCATCATCGGCCCAAACGGCGCCGGTAAAACTACTTTCTTTAACTGCGTTACCGGCCTGGGCAGCCCTACCGCCGGAGACATTGTTTTCGGTAGCCGCTCCATCGCCCGATTGCCAGCCCATCAGATTACCCGGCTGGGCATTGCCCGGACATTCCAGAATATCCGGCTCTTTGCCGAGATGTCGGCCCTGGAAAACGTCATGGTCGGGATGCATTGCCGGACCGGCTGCGGGGTGCTGGCCGCGCTGACCCGCCATCCGGGTATGGTCCGCGAGGAAAAGACCATTACCGATGCGGCCCTGGAATTACTCCGCTTTGTCGGCTTAGTAGATGAGGCCAATACCTGGGCGCGCAATATGGCTTACGGAGACCAGCGCCGGCTGGAAATCGCCCGGGCGCTGGCCACCCAGCCCCAGCTCCTCTGCCTGGACGAGCCGGGCGCCGGAATGAACCCGGCTGAAACCAATGAACTCATGAACCTGATTCGCAAGATACGCGATAAGGGCATTACCGTGCTCCTGATTGAGCACCATATGAAGGTGGTCATGGGCATCTCGGACCGGGTCATTGTCCTGGACCACGGAGTGAAGATATCCGAGGGAGGCTGTAAGGATGTCCAGTGCGACCCCAAGGTCATCGAGGCTTATCTGGGGAAAGACCATAAGGTGCAATAATAATGAACTAAGCGAAGCGTGAAACGGAGCACCCCGACCCGTACGGGCGGGGAGCGCACGGAAAATAAAACCGAATAAAAATATGAATCGCACCCTTTTAATTATCGTTGGAATATCCTGCGCCGTGATTACCGCCGCCGGGATAATGTGGTATGACAGCCCTATCAATACAGCACTCAGACAACTTCATGACAAAGATCCGGTAACACGTTGGTGGGCTACCTGGACATTGAGGAGGCTTCGCGATAAAGGCGCAATCCCTGAAATTATAAAGTTATTACAGGATAATGACCCATTGGTTCGTGCGTCGGCTGCTACTGCATTGGGTGAATTCGGAGCTGAAGAAGCAATTCCTGAGATTATCAATTTGTTACATGATAATTACTCGGAGGTTCGCAGCTCGACTGTTGTTGCATTAGGCATGCTTGACGCTAAAGAATCAATCCCTCAGATAAAAGAACTACTCAAAGATAACTACGAATGGGTGCGAGAAGCCGCCGAACAATCCCTGAAACAACTAGGCGTATCGGAGGAGGAGATAGAAAAGGCAAAGGAGGGAAAGTAATAAACAGGGACTCTTAAGAGACCTTAAAGAGAGGATCTCGTAAAAGTCTCGTCCAAGTCCCTGTTCTATTTATTCGTGTAATTCGTCCTTATTCGCTGGACGCGGTCTCTGCGGAGTTCGTGTTTATTCGTGTTTAGTATTCTCTGTAACTTAATATTATGTTAATTCTTAACGACGTGCATACGGCCTACGGGCCAATCGAGGTCCTGAAAGGCGTTTCGCTCGAGGTCAAGCCGGGCGAGATAGTCACCATCATCGGCGCCAACGGAGCGGGCAAGACCACCACCCTGATGGCCATCTCCGGCATCAATCACCTCAAGCAGGGCACGATTACCTTTACAGGCGAACGGATTGACAATCTCCCGGCGCATGAGATTGTGGCCAAGGGCATTGTCCAGATACCCGAAGGCCGGCGCATCTTCCCGCGCCTGACCGTCCTGGAAAACCTCCAGATGGGCGCCTTTATCCGGAATGATGACACCAGCTCAGACATAGACCGGGCATTTAAGCTGTTTCCCATACTCAAGGAACGGGCTGCTCAAAAAGGCGGCACGCTCTCGGGCGGCGAACAGCAGATGCTGGCCATTGCCCGGGCCCTGATGGCCCGTCCGAAGTTATTGATGCTGGACGAACCGTCCCTGGGCCTGGCCCCGATTATCGTCACCCGGATATTCGACGCCATCAAGGAACTCAACCAGTCCGGCACGACCATCCTGCTGGTGGAACAAAACGCCCGGATGGCGCTCCAGATAGCCAGCCGGGGTTATGTCCTGGAACTGGGCCGGGTGGCGCTCTCAGACACGGCCCAGAACCTGCTCAATAATCCCAAGGTCAAAGAGGCATACCTGGGCGGATAATTCCGGTTGCTTAATTTATAGACATTCATAGGTAAAAGATTTATATTTCAGTAAGCAGATTCAGCGGATAGAACAGATTAAACAGATAATTTATAAATCTGCTAAATCAGCAAAATCTGCTTAATCCGTTTACGCAATTATGAATAAAGTATCCGTAACATTCTCTCCGTCGGCCAAGACCGTCCGGGTTGTCCAGGGCACGAGCATACTGGACGCGGCCCGCGAGGCCGGACTGCATATCCAGAGCGTCTGCGGCGGAGATGGCGTCTGCGGCAAGTGCCGAGTCATTATCAAGAAAGGCAAAGTGGAATCACCGCCTACCGGACTGCTGACCCCGGAAGAGATTGATGACGGCGTGGTCCTGGCCTGCGAGGCCAAGGTGTTCGAGGATATCAGCGTTGAGATTCCGCCTGAATCACGGGCTGATGAAGGCGAGATTCTAATGGGCGCCCAGGGCCCGCACAAGAAGTTTGATTTATATTCCAATGTCGAGGAACTGGCGCCGGACATCATCCACGAGGCCAGGATTATGGAGCACAGCCCGCTCTCGACCAAGATATTCCTGAAACTCCCGCCACCGACACTGGATGATATCATCAGCGACCTGGAACGCATCTACCGCGCGCTCCATAAAAAGGGCATAGACCATATCCAGACCGGTTTGGCCAATCTCAAGAACATCGGCGGATTCCTGCGCGAGCATAACTGGGCCGTTACCGTGACCCTGGGCAAGCGCAACGGCACGACCGAACTGGTCCAGCTGGAAGGCGGGGACACCTCAAAGACCAATTACGGCGTGGCCGTTGATATCGGCACCACCACGATCGTGACCCATCTGGTGGATTTGGTCAGCGAGCAAACCGTCTGCTCAATGGGCGCGTTCAACAAGCAGATTACCTACGGCGATGACATCATCTCCAGGATTATATTCGCCTCTGAAAAGGAAGGGCTGGAAAAACTCCACATGGCCGTGGTGGACAACGTCAATTCCCTGATTCAGGGCTGTATTACGGACTGTTGTAGTAAAAGTAAGCATATTAAGTTAGAGGACATCACCTGCGTGCTCTGCGCCGGCAATCCAACCATGACCCATCTGTTGCTCAATATCGACCCGGGCTATCTGCGTAAAGAACCCTATGTGCCGACCACCAACGAAATGCCGGTGATTCGGGCGGCTGAGGCCGGCATCAAGATAAACCACCGCGGGCTGTTGGCCTGCGCCCCGGGCGTGTCCAGTTACATCGGGGCTGATATCACGGCCGGGCTGCTGGTCTCTGACCTGACCGAAAAACCTGAGGTGGCTATGTATATTGATATGGGCACCAATGGCGAGATTGTGCTGGGCAACAAGGACTGGCTGACCTGCTGCGCCTGTTCGGTCGGACCGGCATTTGAAGGCAGCGGCATCAGGTGCGGCACACGGGCCATCAAGGGCGCTATCCAGAAGGTCAAAATCCCTGACCCGACAAAACCGGCTATCGTGGAAACTATAGGCAGTGCGCCGACCGAAGGGAGTCCCGTAGGGGCTAACGGCTTCTGCGGTTCGGGACTAATTGAAATTATCTCAGAACTCCTCAACGCCGGGATTATCAACAAAGCCGGGAAGATTGACAAATCTCACATCTCACATCTAACATCTAACTTCCAGCCAATCCGTTCAGGCGATGAAGGACTGGAATATATCGTAGTCCCAAAAGATCAGAGCGCTACCGGCCGGGACATCGTCATCACCCAGGCAGACATTGACCATCTCATCCGCTCCAAGGCCGCGGTCTATGCCGGCATCTCCACGCTCCTCAAGAGGATGGGCTATACGGTCAAGGATGTCAGCCGTTTTTATATTGCCGGCGGATTCGGCAGCCACCTGGACATCGCCAAGGCCATTGACATCGGCTTATTGCCCAATGCCCCGCTGGACAGATTCAGTTACATCGGCAACGGGTCGGTCGAAGGCGCGCGGATGATACTGCTATCGTATATTGCCATGGCCAAGGCGCGCCAGGTAGCCGACAAGATGACCTATATTGAACTCTCTACGGACAATTCCTTTAACGAGGAATTCATCTCGGCCATGTTCTTACCTCATACTGACCTGTCTCTATTCGCCAAATAGAACAAACCAGATTGTAATTGGAAAGAATCTAATTGGTGACTGGCAGTTCGAGCGCCCCTTGCATAGCAATGGTCGGGAGCACGCCGAAGGCATCGCACCGGGAGGCAATGAGTTACTGCCGGTTATCCCGACAGTATTTGTCGGGGCTACCTCACACAGATTTGACGCTGTTTAATAAATAGGTATTATATCACATTATTATCCCCAAATTACAAATATACCCCCTATACCCTAACCCCACATACCCATACCAAGCACCCCATAGTATGCCCTATGGCTTCTCCCTTAGGGGTGCCCTTACCTCCGCAGTACATTGACCCTACCCCCGCAGTAACTTGCCCCGCATCCCGCAGTATCTTAACCTGCACCCCGCAGTACCTGGCATGGCATCCCGCCTACCCATGTCCCCTATCCCTACGTATGCCCAGCGGACTATCCCTTAGGGATAACCTTCACCCCTCAGTATCTTGACCCGCACCCCGCAGTACCATGACCTGCACCCCCAGGGGGGATGCCCTGCACCCCCCAGTACCATACCCCTCACCCCGCAGTCCCATGCTCTAACCCTCCCTTAGTGGAGCACCATCTCCCCCCACCTATTTTTAGTTCTTAGGCGACAACACGTCTACAAATCCAAAAATCTCATATTTTTTCATTTTCTTTAATAGCTTGCCATTGTGTCAGTTAGGGCAAGGTTTGAAAAATAGTGTTTCCGGATTAGGCGACAACCCGGTCGCCAGTATACCCTTTATGGGGGAAATATCTATTAGCCGCTGAGGCACACATTCGTCACACTCAGTATAAACTCCAGGCACAGGGGTTTATAACGTTCTTTGTAGTTAATATTCCTTGACCTCTATGATTTATGCGGGTAAGATTCGTCCATTATCCCTCTTTATTTATATAACATTGTATCGGGATAAGCCGCCGTAAGGTTCTCCCCGCCCATTCGGGCGGAGTGCGAACCTAACGGACATCCCTTTGGGATTCGTCTTATGGTTATTGCAGTTGCGGGCAAGGGAGGCACCGGGAAAAGCACGGTCGCGGCCTTGCTCATCCGGGCGTTGCTGGCCCAGAATAAGAAGCCGGTCCTGGCTGTGGATGCTGACCCGAATTCCACTTTGGGCGATTATCTGGGCATCACTTGTTCCTGTACGGTGGCGGACCTGATTGAACAGACCAAGGGACTGCGTAACCTGCCGGACGGCGTGTCCAAACCGGCTCACCTGGAATACCAATTACAGAGCGCCATCACCGAATCCGCTGGCGTGGACCTGCTGGTCATGGGCCGGCCCGAGGGTCCGGATTGTTACTGCATGGCCAACAACATCCTGCGCGGTTATGTCCAGAAGATTGTCGGTAATTATCCTTATGTGGTGATTGATAACGAGGCCGGAATGGAGCACCTGTCCCGCAAGACCACCCAGAATATTGATGCGCTGTTATTGGTGAGCGACTCGACTGAGGTCGGACTGAAGACGGCCGGGCGTATCAGGGAGTTGATTGACAAGATGCCCTTCCTGAATATTCGTAACAAATATCTCTTGATAAACCGGGTTAATAATTCTATTAATACTGCCCAAGCAGAGGAAATAACTGGACTGAAGATAATCGGAACTATACCGTATAGCGAGGAGATAGAAAAGCAGATTAACCGCAAAGACGCAAAGATACTTGGAAATATAGATTTGATTCTCAGCGCACTCTGCGCCTCTACGGTAAAATAAAACTACTGAAAGGATTTGCGAGATGACCAAACCGAGAATATTATCAGGGATGAGACCGACCGGAAAGATGCATCTGGGGCACTTAGTCGGCGCGCTGGAGAACTGGGTAAACCTGCAGGGCGATTATGAATGTTTCTACATGGTGGCCGACTGG
The DNA here is from genome assembly GCA_016235865.1 of Planctomycetota bacterium. Classification (NCBI taxonomy): domain Bacteria; kingdom Pseudomonadati; phylum Planctomycetota; species Planctomycetota bacterium. The sequence continues at coordinate 398,346 of JACRIK010000003.1, forward strand.
CACGCCCTGATGAGCGAATACCAGAACGATACCCATTCCATCCGGAAACACGGATACGATAACGTGATTGACTGGATGGCCGCCGGCATCGACCCCAAGAAGAGCACCATCTTCGTCCAGTCGGACGTGCCGGAGCATCTGGAGCTGAATATGGTTCTGTCCACGATTACGCCTATCGGCTGGCTGGAGCGCTGCCCGACCTACAAGGAGCAGAAACTGGAACTGAAGGAAAAGGACCTGTCCACCTACGCCTTCCTGGGCTATCCGGTGCTCCAGGCCGCGGATATCCTGATTTACAAGGCCAATGCCGTGCCGGTGGGCGAGGACCAACTGCCACACCTGGAACTGACCAGAGAGATTGCCCGGCGGCTGAATTTCATTTTCTCCAAAAAGCACAACGGCCAACCGCTGGTGCCGGAGCCCGATGCCAAGCTGACCCGGTTCCCGCGCCTGCTCGGCCTGGACAAGCGCAAGATGAGTAAGTCATACGAGAACGCGATTAACCTGGCTGATTCGCCGGAAGAGATAGCCAAGAAGGTCCAGACCATGTTCACCGACCCGGAGCGAATCAAGAAGACCGACCCGGGCCATCCGGCGGAATGCAATGTCTATGCCTATTATAAGGTCTTTGCGGCCGGCCGGACCGACTCGCTGGCCGAGGAATGCCACCAGGCCAAGCTCGGATGCACGGACTGCAAGAAGGCGCTGGCTGAACTGCTGGTCAACCTGACCAAACCGTTCCGCGAGAAGCGCCGGGAGATAGAAAAAGACCACGCCTATGTCAAGCAGGTGCTGGCCGACGGGGCCCTGAAGGCGCGCGAGATTGCCGGAAAGACCATGAAGGAAATCCGCAAGGCGGTGTTCGGGTAAGCGGAGAGCATATAGTTTAATTATAAAGTGCGAGTAAATGTAACCCCTCCGTCCCTAAGGGACTGCGGGATAACTCGCACTAACTCTGGTCCCGAAGGCATTCGGGACCCTCAAAGTGCGAGTAATGGAATTCATAAATTACAAAATACAATTAGAGAATTTTTACGGGCCGCTGGACCTACTGCTCCATCTGGTCCGGGAGAGCGAGCTTGACCCACTGCGCATCCCGATTTCCAAGGTGACGGACCAGTACCTGACTTATCTCGAGATGATGCAGAAACTGGATATCAACCTGGCCGGCGAGTTCCTGGTCATGGCTTCCACCCTGATGGAAATCAAGTCGCGTACCCTGGTGCCGATTTATGCCGATGAAGAGGAGGCCGAAGAAGAGGCCGACCCGAAGTTTGAACTAATCCGGCGTCTGCTGGAATACAAGCGCTACAAAGACCTGTCAATTAAACTCCGGGCGCTGATGGAATTCCAATCAAAGACGTTTACCCGGCCCCGCCTGGGCCGGACTGAAGAACTTAAGGACGCAAAGACCGAAGAAGACGCTGCGAAAGAGGAAGAATCTCAGGTGGAACTGGATATGTGGCAGCTGGTCAAGTCATTCGCCAAACTGAGCAAGGATATAGCGCTGGACACACCGACGGCCATACTCTATGACGATATTCCAATAGAAAAGGTGATTGAGGGCATCCTGCGGGAATTGGAGCGAAAAGGCGAGGTGTCGTTCCGGGCTATGCTGGCGATGGATGTGGATGACGCTAAAGACGCCCCGGCGCTCCGGCGCCGCAGGATGAATCTGGTACGTAATTTCCTAGCCACCCTGGAGCTGGCCCGGCGCAAGTCCATCGAGGTGGTCCAGGAGAATGATTTTGATGATATCAAGATACGGATAAAGCCGATTACACCAGAGGAAAAACCAACGGAAGAACCAAGGACTGAAGAACTAAAAAACTGAACAGCTTAGAATCAAATGCTACTTCTCTAACTCGGCTGAGAGCGTTTCGCGGGCGACTTCCTCTACGGTAGAATGGCCGTCATAGATGGCTTTTAAGCCGCTTTCGCGCAGGGAGCGCATGCCTTCTTCCCGAGCCGCATTGCGGAGCGCCTCCACCGAGGCGTGCGACATTATCAATTGCTTGACGCGATTGGTCATGAGCATCATCTCGAAGATAGCCATCCGGCCCTTGTAGCCGGTCTGGTTGCAGGCCGGGCATTTCCGGCCGTAATAGAATTTCTTGCCTTTTATCTCTTCGCGCGACAGGTTGAGCTCGATAAGCATTTCATCAGTCGGCTCCATTTCCTCCTTGCAATGCGGGCAAATCTTCCGGATTAGGCGCTGGGCGATAATGCCTTCAATCGTGGCGGTAAGCAAAAACGGTTCGATTCCCAAGTCCAGAAGGCGGCTGACCGAGGACGGCGCGTCATTAGTGTGCAGCGTGGTCAGGACTAAATGCCCGGTAAGCGACGCCTCAATAGCCATCTGGGCGGTTTCGGCATCGCGAATCTCGCCGACCAGGATGGTATCCGGGTCCTGGCGCAGGATGGACCTGAGGCAGGCCGCGTAGGTCACGCCTATCTCCTCGTTAATCGGGCACTGGACAATACCGGGCAGATCGTATTCCACCGGGTCTTCGGTGGTGATGATTTTCCATTTGATATCGTTGAGATAGTTCAGGGCGGAATAGAGCGTGGTGGTCTTGCCCGAGCCGGTCGGGCCGGTGACAATAACAATGCCGTTAGGCAGTGAAATCAGGTTCTTAATCAGTTTTTTGTCGTCATCGGCCAATCCGATATTGTCGATATCCAGCGAGACTATGTCTTTATTGAGGATACGCATGACCACGCTTTCGCCGAACATGGTTGGCAGGGTGGAAACGCGGATGTCAACGGGCTTACCGCCGACGGTCAGCGAAATCCGGCCGTCCTGGGGCAGGCGCATCTCGGAAATATTGAGATTGGCCATGATCTTGATTCGGGAAATAAGGGCCGGCGCCAGACTCAAAGGCGGCGGCACCATTTCGTAAAGCACACCGTCTACCCGGTAGCGGATTTTTAATTCCTTCTCGAACGGTTCGAGATGGATGTCGGCAGCCTGGTCCTTGATGGCATGGAGCAAAATCAGGTTAAGGAGTTTCTTGACCGGCGCCTGCTCGGCCATGGCCTGAACATTATCTATGTTAAATGCCCGGCCTTTTTCACCGCCGGATTCCAGGGCGTCTTTCACGTCATCCACAGTCTTAGACATCCGCTTAAGCAATCCGTCCACGGATTTGTCTTCCTCGTGCGGGTAATATTTGTCTATGGCCTTGTTGAGAGCGTTTTCATCGCTCAGGGCGCCCTTGATAGCACACCCCAGGGTAAAGCGTAAATCATCCAGGATATTGATATTAAGCGGATTGAACATGGCCACGGTCAGGACATTCTTATCAAACTTGACCGGAATGATTTTATAGGAACGGGCCATGGAGGAGGGAATTTTATCGATAATTTCCTTGGGGATTTCGGTTTCTTCCAGATTGATGACTTCCATGCCCACCTGGGCGCCCAGGGCCAGCAGGACCTCTTCCTCAGTGGCATAGCCCAATTGGATGAGAATCTTGCCGATGGCGCCGCCCTTCTGCCCCTGAATAATCATGGCCTGCTTGATCTGGCTCTCGTTGACGACCTCCATCTCCTTGAGTATCTGGCCCAATAATCTACGCGGACTCATATTTTAACCTATATCTTATTGGTTCGGATTAGTCAAGAAAACTCGTTTTCTTGCCGGCCGGTTCACTTTATTAGCCGTCAAAATATTGACAAACCGAAGAAGCGTTGTATCCTAAACGCGTAATTTTAGCCGCAATAATCGGACTAAAACCAAACAATCCAATTGCTCATGGGGTGCAAAACTATTGCAATAAAATAATGCGCTCAAAAGGAATTCTGATTATTTCATTAGATTTCGAGCTCTACTGGGGAGTACACGATAAAATAAGTTTAGACGATTATATCAAAAAATATCCCAAGTCGCGTTCAATTGTCTCAGCATTATTGGATTTATTCAACAAATACCAAACGCATTCAACCTGGTCTACAGTAGGGTTTTTGTTCTTTAAAACGCGCGCTGAATTGCTCGGCGGATTACCGTCTGAAAAACCCGATTACAGCAACAAAAGCCGTTCGCCATATGAGTTTGTTTCCGCTATAGGCAACGATGAAGCCGAGGCGCCGTTTTGTTATGCGCCTTCGTTAATAAAACTGGTTTTAGACACCCCCCACCAGGAAGTCGGAACGCATACCTGTTCGCATTATTATTGCCTGGAAGAGGGGCAGAATATTAATGCCTTTAGGAGTGATTTAGAGTCGGCGATACGAGTCGCCAAAAAATATAACCTGACCCCTGAGAGTTTGGTTTTCCCCAGGAACCAGTTTAATCCGGCCTGCCTGGATATCTGCCGGGAAATGGGAATTAAATCTTACCGGGGCAATGAACTATCCTATCTTTATAAAGCCCGGAATGAGGATATGCAGTCCTTGTTTTATAAAGGATTACGGTTTTTGGACGGCTATTTCAATATTTCAGGACATAATTGTTATTCCGTTGACAGCATAGAACGCAAATTGCCGTTTAATTTCCCTTCCAGTCGATTGTTTTTCCGCCCGGTTAATGCCAGGCTGAAAATGTTGGAACCGTTACGATTGCGCAGGATACTTTCCGGGTTGCGTTATGCAGCCCAAAGGGGGCTGGTTTATCATTTGTGGATGCACCCGCATAGTTTGGAACTGAACCTTCGAACAAATTTACTATTCATCGAGAAAATATTAAAATACTATCTGATTATGCGTGAACGATATGGGATGGAAAACCTGACCATGAGCGAATTATCCCATCTCCTATTAGAAATATAATATGTGGTTCCCTGACGAATTAGTTGCTGTCACGAAAACGCATGGCTGGACTGCCCGGCCATATACCAAGGGCGACTTGGCAGAATACCTCAAGCTTACCTTATCAGAACATGGCGACAGCGCCGATATTTCCAACGCCGCATATATCAAGTGGTTATATGAGCAAAACCCGGCTGGACAGGTCAATATGTGGCTGGCTGAAGCCGGCAATAGCCTTATCGGCTCGTACAGCACAATTCCTGTGAATCTGGTTATTGACGGTAAAAACCTGGTGGGCTCGCAAGCGTTAAACATATTAACCCATAAGGATTATCGCGGCAAGAAAATATTTATCACCCTGGCCGAACTTGCTTATCAAAACGGATTTAAAGACAGGAATATCGCCCTGATTTACGGACTGCCAAACAAGATGATATATCGCGGGTATCCAAAATACCTGCATTTTACCGATATCGGCAATATGCCGCTTCTAATAAAAGTGAATAATCTGGGTGATTTACTAAAGGACCGAAGCCGGTTTATTCCTTCCTGGTTTTTTAATCTGGTTGGAAGATGCGTTTTTAGAAAACAGCGGTTGTCTTATGACAGAAAGCGCTTAAAAATAGAACGGATTCTATCTTTCGATGACAGATTCGACCATTTGTGGGAAGCCAATAAAGGCCTGTTTAAAAATATAGTTGTCCGAAATAAGCAATACTTAAATTGGCGTTATATGAACAATCCCGCCAGAAAATATACTGCGTTTTCAATAGCGGATTTAATGGATAACCTAAAAGGATTTGTCGTATGTAAAACAACGTCCGTCAGGGGAATTAAGGCTGGCTTTATCGGCGACTTGTTCGTTGAGAACAATGACGGGCAAATAGCCGACATCCTTATAAAAAAAGCCGAGGAGTATTTGTGCGAGCAAGGCAGCCGCATATTAAGCACCCTGTTGTTCAAGCATATTCATTTTTATAATACATTCCTTAAGAATAATTTTATAAAATACCCTGCGTTCCTTGGCTCGAAATCGTTTCCGGTCATTGTCCGCTCAATGGACAGAAAACAACATCTTATTTCTGATCTAAAAAAGTGGCATTTAACCATGGGCGACTTCGATATTTTTTAATTTGCTCGCCGCATTTTCATCTCTTACCGACAAATGTAATTATTGACAAATCGGCATAATTTATTAGAATTATTCTCATGACAAAGTTCGGTATTATGTGCGATAGATTCCTAGAGGCGTGCTGGCTGGCAGCGCTGATACTCTCGCCTCTCTATATGAATATCTACACCCACCGGATGTTTGAGCCAGACAAGGGCACAATCAGTCGCTCATTGGCGCTCCTGATGATTGTGTTTTATCTTATAAAAGTAATGGAAACCACCAAACCCGCAGCCCAGACTCAAACACCTGCGAATAAACAAAAGAAACAAGCCGAAGAAAACCAGGCTAAAATCCCTTCTAAATCAGTTCGGAGTTATATCATCCTGCCATTTTTGGCATTTATTACCATCTATATTATTTCGGTGGTCTTTTCAGCCGTGCCGTTTAACAGTTTGTGGGGCGGTTATGACCGGATGCAGGGGCTTTATACCAATGCCTCTTTTTGGGTAATCTTTATACTCGCGGCCATAAATATCAAAACCCGGGAGCAGGTAGAGCGGCTCATCAGCACCATAATTTTCACCTCGGTCCCGATTGTGGCTTATTGTTTTATCCAGCGACTGAGGTTAGACCCGGTGCCCTGGCAAGCCATGGATCCGTCAATCAGGGTTTCCGCCACCATGGGCAATCCGATATTTCTTTCGGCTTACCTGATAATACCAATTACCTTGACTATCTCAAGGTTTGCCAGAAGTCTCTATGAAAAGAATCTAATAGCTTACATTTTTTACGGGGTGCTTGTCGTTCTGCAGGTTATCACGGTATTCTTAAGCCAGAGCCGCGGTCCGATGATGGGAATGTTCGGTAGCATTTTCCTATTTATCTTAATTTATGCCTGGGCGTACCGTAAAAAAACCCTTTTGCTAACAACTATCGGCGCTTCTGTGTTTGGAATTATATTTCTTTTTGTCTTCAACCTACCTCATATCGTCACTTTCAAGAACCCGCCCGATACGGTAGGCGGATATGACATGCAATCCATTAAAAATAGCGAGCTTCAAACGATCTCTAATACTTCAATCAGCACCATGGAATCGTTGTGGCATAAAACCTTCGGAAAATTACTGAATATCCAGTACTTTCGCCAGTTTGGACGCCTGCTGGAAACAAATCCCCGCTCATCCGGAAGAACCAGAATAGTTTTGTGGAAAGGCGTATGGAAATTAATCAACGATAAGGATGAACCGTATCGCTTTTTTATCGGCTGGGGGCCTGAATCGCTTTCTACGGTCTATTATAAAAATTACACTATGGAATTGGCAAGATTAGAGGGGGCTAATGTCCATGCAGACCGTACCCATAATCACTATCTTGACGTCTGGGTAATGCACGGCATCTTGGGTTTAATTGCCTATCTATCAATGCTGGCGGCAATATTTTATACGGCTTTCAGAATCATTCGCTCAATCAGAAATGTATCCCCGCCAACCGGACCGCCTGATGCTATTTCAACAGGAGGGATTTCCACTGACATTCTTATTGTTATAGGGTTGGCCACTGCGATTCTGGCTCATCTTGGTGAAATCTTCGTCGGTATCGCTATTGTCTCCACCTATACTCACTTCTGGGTTATTACCGCAACAATTTATGCAATTTACCGGCTAAGCCTGCTTTCGCAGAACAATAAAAAAACGGATTACTCCCCCCTGGATACAGAGTCGGGATTCCACTGGGGCGTGTATCTGCTTTTAGGATACGCACTACTTACCCTTGTCATCGCATTCATCCTGTTCCAGTTCTCCTGGCCTACCGGAATGCTGCCGCCGGATATGAAATCCACCAGAGATGCCCTGCTGACTACTTTTTGCATCTGGTTACTGGCCGGGGTTATCCTGGGTATTGTAGCCTGGCCCCGCTATTTATTCTGGACCTATACAGGCCAAACCATAATGATGGCGGTAATCATGGTCAGACGCTACTGGCCTGACGACTCTACTAACACCGATATGTTAATGATTTACTCGTGGTTATGGATTATGGCCGGCATCGTTGTCGGGGCTTTATCGCTGTCCAGGAAAGAAAGGCCCATCCGGATATGGACTTTCAGCAATGTCCTGGTGGGGCTGGTAATATCCACAGTTGTTTTCTATATCATCGCAAATAAAAACCTTTCGGTGCTTCGAGCAGATGGCTTTTATAAATTCTGTTTCAGTTATGACCAGAGCGCCGAACAGGCTGTCAATAACGGGGAAGAAAGCGCTAAGGTCGCGCTAAAAGAAGGAAAAGAAAACGAGGCGGTTAAAATCAGGCGCGATAAAAGAAACGAGGCGTTTCAGATCAGATTAATGTGCATCAAGCATTTCCAGAACGCTCTCAAATTCGCCCCCGACGAAAGGGCGTACCTTAACGGTGCCGGCCGGAATTTCCTGGAACTTGCTAAGTTAGCTATGGACCAGGGCCGGGAACCCAACGCTAACCCCATTAATAAACTTCGCAATGTACCAAGCATTAAGGACTTGGTTGAGGGCGACTTCCTTAAAAGGGGTCCCGATAACCGGCTGTATACGGATTATACTTATCATGACTTTGCCATTTGCAGTTTTTCCTGTATCCAGCGGGCATATGAACTTGACCGAAAGAATTACGAGCGCATCATCGCCCTAATAAGAATTTACCGCTACCTCGGCGATATGGAGCGCGACCCGACTAAGATAGAAAAAGCATTGAAACTTTGCGACGAAGCCCGTAAAGCCAGCCCGCTGAATGATAAAACCGACGATGAAATCAAGCAATTGATGCAGAGAAAAGAAGCATTTTCAGCGCCACCGCCACCAGAGCAACAGCCAAAATAATCAATATCACCCTCGGGCGCACTTTAGAAGAGATGTAAGCCCCAACCTGCGCACCGATTAGAGCGCCGCCACCCATCAATAACCCAGGGACGTAATCAATATGCCCCCACAACGCATGAGGGACAATCGAAAGCAATACCGTACTGAACAATATAAAATGAGACGTAGCGGTTGCGATGTGAACTGGTATTTTCAACAAATAAATCAATACCGGGACATGAATAATCCCCCCTCCGATTCCCAGACATGAGGCGATAAAGCCGGTTACGAATCCGACAAACACAACCATTATAACTTTTTTCCTTGATAATTCCAGGGGTGTGCAGATTTTCACATTTCCAGATGATTTGTTTTTTCTGAACAATAAATAAATAGCCGCCAAAATAAGGACACCGGCAAAGACAATCTTGAATGCCGTTCCCGTAAAAATATTTGAGGCAAAGGCCCCGATAATAACACCCGGGATGCCCGAAACGATAATAATAGCGCCGAGACGCCAGTATATCCTTTTGTATCGGGCATAGGCAACCGTGCCCGAAAAGGCGTTGAAGGCAACAACGAAAAGAGAGGTCCCGATTGCCGCCTGGGGACTGAACTGATATATTGAGAACAGAACCGGAACGATAAAAATACCGCCTCCGATGCCGGCCAGGGTGCCGACCGCCCCTATTATAATGCCGACAAGAACTAATATTATCATATTTTTGTTATATCATTTCTGCTTGACTTATTAAAACAATTATATAAAATTGTATTCTTATGGATATCTCTTCGTTCAATAAAGAAGATTTGGCCAAACTGGTTTTTATTGACGAACTTACCAACCTTTACAACCGCCGCTTTTTTTACCAATATCTCAGCGATAAAGTAAACTGGAAAGACCCCTCCGGAGGTTTTTCACTTCTAATGATGGACATCGATTTCTTCAAGAAAATAAACGACACCTACGGTCATCTGGAAGGTGACAATGTCCTGCGGCAGTTGGGGGCGGTTCTTAAAGAAACCATTGGGGATAAAGGATTAGCCGTCCGATATGCCGGAGATGAATTCTCGGCGATTCTGCCTTCTATCGATAAAAAAAAATCCCTGGCGCTGGCCGAAGCTATATTAAAACGCGTTTCCGATACAAAATTCCATCAGCGTGATACCAAAGCGGCGCCGCTGGCTATAAATATCAGCATTGGCATCGCCTCGTTCCCCGATGACGCCCATGCATCCCAGGATTTGATAGAGCAGGCTGATAAAGCTCTTTATCTATCCAAACGCGAGGGGCGCAACCGCGTCTCAATCGCCGGTTCATTCTCGGATGAGGATATTCTGGAGCGCAATATTTTCCTCAACTTCCCCTGTCCGGATTTTGTTGCCCGCCAGGATTTCTATCATGAAATCGTAAGATTCCTGGCTCCGGCTCAAGAAGCGAACACCTTTATATTAGTTGAAGGTCCGGTCGGGGCCGGCAAGAGCCGCTTGTTGCGTGAATTGTCCGGTTATAAAGACGCCGTTACTTTCTACAACTCCTGCAATGAAATAGATTCATTAATTCCTTATAGACCTGTCATCACATTTATAAACTCGTTAGCCGAATCCAACAATTCCCTGTTGGGTGAAGCCTGCAAGGAATTAACCAGGGATATGCTCTCGGAAATAAGCCGCATCGTACCGAATATAAGTAAATTTATACTACCACACAACGATTCCTCCTTCCAGACAACCGGACAAAACAGAAAATTATTATTTGATTCTCTGGTAACGCTCCTCAATCTCTTATCTCAGAAAAAACCGCTGTTGTTTCTCATGGATGAGTCGCAGAATATTGACCACGCTACACTTTTGATAGTAGAGGCGCTGACCGAACGGGAAAAAGGGTGCTCCGTGATAGTTGCCGCAATCCGTGACGACTACCTTAATATTTCCCAGTCAGCTAACGAGGTGTTCAACCAGTTCCTTTCGACCATCTCAGAAAGGCAGAATTATAAACGGTTCGCCCTGCCGCTCTTTAATAAAGGGCAAACCGCTGAAATCATCTCGACGATATTCTCCAAGAAATTCCCTGACCAGACTTTCTATGATAAAATCCACCAGACTACCAAAGGCAATCCTTTATTTATTGAAGAACTGCTAAAACATTTATTGCTTAAGGATTTTATTAAACGGGTTAATAATCAATGGGTTCTGGATTTGCCTTCACTCCCGCCGGCCATTTGGCAAAAAGACCTTGATACCATCATCGCAGAGAATATCGACCTGCTGGAGGCGGAAACTAAGACCGTTATCAAACAAGCCACCGTGGTCGGGCAAAATGTTCCGCTTGACGTTCTCAAGGATGTGGCGCACCAAAACGAGGGCGAAACTATCGATGCACTCGACAAAGCTAAGCGACTCAATATCATCAAACCCACCGAACCGAATAAACAAGATCAGTTTACTTTTACCACCAAACACTTCCAGGAGATTGTCTACCAAAATATTGAGGAAAAGGAGCGCGAGACCCTGCACCAAGCCGTCGGCGATGCAACCGAAAAACTCTACCAGGATAAACTGGATTCCGTTGCCCCAACCCTGGCATTCCATTTTGCCAAGGCCGGCGACGAGGCCAAGGCCCAGATGTACGGCCAAAAAACGGAAAACCAAACCGCAAATCTCTTCCGCAAGGATGAGATTCCGGAATATTATTCATCCCTGCAGGGTATTGTCCAATCTAAAATAAAAGAGGCAATCCAGCCCTTGTCGCCACAGAAAATGGCCCTGGTCAAGGACCTCCTGCGCAATCTTCTTTCCACCAGCAAGAATATGCGTCTCTATCCGGACGGCAGCCAACTGATTGTCATGGCTTCTGGAGGTCTGGTCAAGATTATGAATAGCATATTTGACGAAACCCAGACCTTCACCCTAAGCGAAGCCAAAAGCGCCCTTAATATCAACACCACCCCATTGGATGTCAAAACCTACGGCTCGGCGGTCGAGGAGTTCCTTTCGCTTCTGAAGGAACATTATATCAAAAGCATCACCTTCCGTCATGGCGTAACCGAACAAGAAATAGAGCGCCTCCTTAAGAATCTTGACAGGTCGCCGGACAAACCCTTTGCTATCAAGGGCTACTGGAATCAATTTCTTGACGATAGGGGTATCACTAATATCGGCGTTGCCCAGCGGTCGTTTATCGCCGCAAAAGGAAAGGACGCTCCTGCGTCGGTTTCCACGGCCCAGGAAAAAGTGGAATTAGATGGTCCAATTGTTGGGGTGCTTAAGGATTTCTTCCGGTTTTTCTGCGCCGCAGTGGAAAATATCAAACTCTATCCGCCGGGTAGTCAGTTGGCTATGGAAGCCGTCAAGTTTGTCACCCAATCCATAGAAAACGTCTTCAGCCACCTTTCTATCCTTAATCTTTCGGTCTCTGACGATATCCTTTTAGTCAACGGCACTCCGGGCCATCCGCGGATCTTAGGAACGGCATCCACTGCGCTCTCCAAAATTATCCGCGAATATCAACTCAAGAGCGTCTCGTTTATCAAGGGCACTACCAAAGAAGAATTAGAGTATTTCATTTCCATCTTAAGCGGAACTCCGGTAGACGAGGCTAAGCAAAAATCCGTCAAGGACTGGGATACTATCCTATTAGGAAAAGGCATCAGCAACATAAAAATCGGGATGATGGTTTATGTTACGGCCGATACATCCCGAAGAATGGCACTGCCAACCGGATTGCCCGGAGCAATGCCGGCGCCGCCGCCCGGGACGCCGGAATCTGTTGCCAGCCAGCAACCCAGGGCGCCGGCCGCAGCGCCGCCAAAACCCGCGTCTAAAAAGGACGAATCTCTGACCGCCCGTTTTACCGATATAATGAAAGGTCTGCCGGACCGGCTACTTGAAGATGAATCGCTCAAGATTGCCAATGAATTGCTCGCCAATAGTGACGAAGAAAATTTCAGCCAGTTCCACCAGAAATTTATCCAGAACCTAAGAAGCAACCGTCAGGAAACCCGCCTTACAGCACATACGGCCTACCAAAAACTTTTGAAATCAGCCCAGCCTGAAGCTCAAGCATTGTTAATAGCTAAAACCGAACCGATTATTTTAGGTGAAATTCCCCTTGAAAGATTCTCGTCGGTTTATAACGCCCTGTTTAATTCCGCGCTCAAGCACGCACTCTATTATATGGAGAACAGGGGATACAGCGGACTAAAGAACATCATCAGCGTTATCCTAAAGCGTCATTCAGAGGAAAAAGCATCCGATTCAACCCGGAAACTTACCATTTCCACAACGTCTGCGCTTAAGACGCAGGGTGGCGCTAATTTCAAACTCTATTCGGCCCTCAAGGAAAGCAAGAGCTTCCCCGAATTCCTCCAGAGCTTATTCCATCACGATGATGACGTCAAAAATCTCGTTCGTAGTATCTTTGTCACCTTCAACTTGGTTGCGGTCCAGGACCTAATTGACCTCATTAAGGAAACCGATGACATTGCCTCGCGTGAAGCCGTCGCCGCACTCATAAATCAGATGGGCAATCAGGCACACCAGTTTTTTGTCAATGAACTCAAGGTTCAAACCGATGAGTCAGTTCTCAAGCATCTTTTGGGCATTGCCCATCTCATACCCGCTGAAGACATGGAACAAACGCTGGCGGAATTTATCAGAGAACCTTTCTACAAAGAAACCATTAACGCCTTAGCCCGGCTCAATCCGGATAAATCAACGGCTGTTTTACTACCTTTACTCAATAATAAAAATACTAATCTGCTTTTATCGGTTTTAGCTGTTCTCGGAGGTTTGCAATATTCCAAGCCGGTACTGAAAAGCCAGGCGTCATCAGCCATACTCGCCCTCATGGGAGCATCATCATCACCGGAGATCCAAAAGGAATCGGCAAAAACGCTGGTTAAAATGCAGGAGCAGAAGGCGATTCCGGTTTTCGCCAAAATGCTTGCGGCAAAGCGGTTCCTGGGGTTTGTCGGCGGCATGTCTGATGAGATACGCGGGACGGCGGCCTGGGCTCTGGGCCAGATTAAAACCCCTGAAGCTCAGGAAGCCTTAAATTCGGCGATTAACGACAAAAGTCCGCAAGTCCGCTCTATCGTCAAGCTCAGCCTGAAAAATTACGAATAGATACACGCCGTTAAATCCTGTTGTTAATTTCTTGTCCTATTCCCCTTGCAATGCTAATCTATATCGCTACTATGAACCTCCACGAATATCAGGCCAAGCAACTGTTGGCTAAATATGGGATCAAGACCCCGCGCGGAGCGGTCGCTGGTGAGCCCAAACAAGCCGCAGAAATATTTAACAAGTTAAATCTGTCCAAGGCGGTAGCTAAAGCCCAGGTTCATTCAGGCGGACGCGGCAAGGCTGGCGGCATCAAGGTTATCAATTCGGCTGCTGAAGCCGCCAAAGCCACCGGCGAACTCATCGGCCAGACCCTAATTACACACCAGAGCGGCCCGGCCGGCAAGCCCATCCATAAGGTCCTCATTGAGGAAACCCTGCCGATAGAAAAAGAACTCTATGCCAGCATTGTTATTGACCGCAAGCATAATTGCCCGGTCCTGATGGCATCGACCGAAGGCGGCATGGAAATAGAGGAACTGGCCGCCAAGTCGCCGGAAAAGATTATAAAATTACATTTACATCCATACCTGGGCCTGCAACCGTATCAGGCGCGGGAGCTGGTCTACGCATTAGCAAGTAGCATAGAACAAAATACTCTACGCTCCACGCTTTACGCTGATGGCGCAAAACTATTTGTGGGGCTAAGCAAGCTGTTCGCCGAAAATGATTGTTCTCTGGCCGAAATAAACCCGCTGATTATCAGTAAAGACGGGCTGATTGCCCTGGACGGAAAAATCAATCTGGATGACCGCGGATTATTCCGGCACAAGGATTTGTTGGAGATGCGCGACATCTCCCAGGAGCATCCGCAGGAATATGAAGCATCCAAGCACGATCTCTCGTATATCGGACTGGACGGCAATATCGGCTGCATGGTCAACGGCGCCGGACTGGCTATGGCCACCATGGACCTGATTAAACTGCACGGTGGCGAGCCAGCCAATTTCCTTGACGTGGGTGGCGGCGCATCCAAAGAACAGGTGGCTAACGCTTTCAAACTTCTTATTTCTAATAAGAATGTCGAGGCCATCCTGGTCAATATCTTCGGCGGAATCATGAAATGCGATGTCATTGCCGAAGGCATTACCGCGGCAGTCAAAGAAACCGGCTTAAACCTGCCCTTGGTGGTTCGGCTGGAAGGCACCAACGTTAAAATAGGCAAAGAAATCTTAAATAAGTCAGGGCTGAATATCGTTTCAGCCGATACCATGGATGGGGCGGCCATAAAAGTCGTCAAATGTAGTCAAAGATAGTCAGACATCGCCAAACAACCCTTGGCCATTCTTGACTATTTCTGACAATACTTGACGAATTAAAATATGAGTATTTTAGTCAACAAAGACACTAAGGTCATTGTCCAGGGCATCACAGGCGGAGCTGGATCTTTCCACGCCACCCAGATGCTGGAATACGGCACTAAAATAGTTGGCGGGGTCACGCCCGGCAAGGGCGGTACCAGATTCGCCGACAAGGTGCCGATATTTGATACGGTCCGTCAGGCCGTGGAAAAGACCGGCGCTGACACATCAGTGATATTTGTCCCGGCCGCCTTTTGCGCCGATGCGCTTTATGAAGCCGCGGATAGCGGCCTGAAATTGGTGGTCTGCATCACCGAGGGCGTTCCCACCCTTGACATGGTCAAGGTGCACAAATTCTACCAAGATAAAGGCGTCCGGCTGGTTGGACCGAATGGACCGGGAATTATCACCCCAGGTGAATGTAAAATCGGCATTATGCCCGGCTATATCCATAAGAAAGGCACGATTGGCGTCATCTCGCGCAGCGGCACGCTCACCTACGAGGCGGTTTGGCAGTTGACTAATCTCGGACTGGGCCAATCAACCTGTTTAGGCATCGGCGGCGACTCCATCATCGGCACATCTTTTATTGATGCACTGGAATTATTCCGGGCGGACAAGGATACCAAAGCCATAGTCCTGATCGGCGAAATCGGCGGCACCATGGAAGAGGAGGCTGCGGATTATATCAAAAAGAATATCAAAAAGCCAGTTGTGGCATTCATTGCCGGTAAGACCGCGCCCAAAGGCAAACGCATGGGCCATGCTGGCGCCATTATCTCCGGCGGCAAAGGCACGGCCCAGGAAAAGATAGACAAACTCACGGCCTGCGGCATCAAGGTTGTACCTAACCCGGCGGAAATCGGCAACACAGTTGCCGAGACATTAAAATGATTCCTATACATTCTTTAATCTCCATTGCATTAAAAGAAGATATCGGCTCAGGCGATATCACCACCAACACCCTGATTCCGACCGGGCACAAAAGTACTGCCTATATTATCGCCAAAGAACCGGGCTTTATCTGCGGGCTGTCTCTGATAGCCGCCATCTATAAACGCCTGGGCAGGAATATCCGGGTCTCGCTCAAAACCAGAGACGGAGCTAAGGTCAAGGCCGGCCAGGTCGTGGCTATAGTCAAAGGCCCGACCAGGGCCATTCTGAGCGGCGAGAGAACCGTACTTAATTTCCTCCAACGGCTCTCGGGTATTGCCACCCTGACAAATCAATTTGTTAACAAAGTAAAAGGTACGGGCGTGAAAATCCTGGACACGCGCAAGACCGTGCCTGGCTGGCGTCTGCTGGATAAATATGCGGTCAAGGCCGGCGGCGGATTCAATCACCGCCTGGGACTCTACGACGCATTCCTGATTAAAAATAACCATATTAAAGCAATGCGCGATTCCGGCATCCGGTATCCGGTATCCGGTATCGTAGAAACCCTTAACAGGATATGCCAGACCAAAATATCCAAACATCTTCCTCTTGAAATAGAAGTATCCAACCTCAACCAATTCATCCTGGCCTTGATTCTGCTCAACTCAGCGCCGTCTCCGAAAACAGTGATTATGCTGGACAATATGACGCCGTCACAGATTAAAGAAGCGGTTACTATCAGGAATAAGGCCGGCGTAGCGAAGCGAAGTCCCGATGGCTATCGGGGCAGACATATCCTTCTCGAAGCCTCCGGCGGTATCATCCTTAATAACATCGATAAATTCGCCACTACCGGCGTTGACTATATCTCCATCGGCGCGCTCACTCATTCACCCAAAGCATTGGATATGGCTTTGCGGATAATCTGATTTTTTCCTCTTTCTCTTGCCCCGGCACGATTAATTTTATATAAGAAACCGCCATATGATAAAGATTTCTAAACCAACAACTATGGTCTGGGAAACGTCTATTCCCGAAGGGAACGGACTAAAACTCTTCAGCCGGGGCAAGGTGCGCGACGTCTATGAGACCGCGGATTATCTGCTGATTGTTACGACCGACCGGCTTTCGGCCTTTGACGTGGTGCTACCTGACCCGATTCCCTATAAGGGCGCGGTCTTGACCGCCCTGTCCGAATTCTGGTTCGATATCATAAAGAACATTACCCCGACCCATTTTATCACGGCTGATTTCGGGACCATTGCCGCCAAGATACCGGCCGTGGCCGGATATGAAAAAGAATTAACCGGCCGGTCTATGCTGGTAAAAAAGGTTAAGGTCTATCAAGTGGAATGCATTGTCCGCGGTTATTTGGCTGGCTCGGGCTGGAGCGAGTATGCCAAAACCCAGAGCGTCTGCGGAATAAAACTGCCGGTCGGACTGAAGGAATCAGCCCGTTTGAGCGAGCCGATATTCACTCCGTCCACCAAGGCCACCAGCGGGCACGACGAGAATATCTCATTTGAAAAGATGACTGAACTCATCGGCAAGAAAGACGCCGAGGAATTAAAGTCCCGGACGCTGAAAATATACGAGCTCACCCATCAATACGCCCTGGCCAAGGGCATAATTATCTGCGATACCAAGATGGAATGGGGCCGAGACGCCAGCGGTAAAATAGTTTTAGCGGATGAGTTGCTGACTCCGGATTCGTCCCGTTTCTGGCCCAAAGACAGCTATGCGCCGGGCCAGGGACAGCCGTCCTTTGACAAACAGTTTGTCCGCGATTATCTCAACTCCATCGGCTGGGACAAGAAACCGCCGGCGCCCAAACTGCCCGAGGAAATAATCAATAAAACCTCCGAGAAATACCTGGAGGCGTATAAACGACTGACCGGTAAATCCTTATAAAAATGCCCCCGCGTTTCGCGGGGGTCTAAGTGTCGGTAATGCTGGTGCGGAACCAGCAAACCGGCACTAAGAGCGGGGGTGGTGGAACTGGCAGACACGTACGTTTGAGGGGCGTATGCCGTAAGGCTTGCGGGTTCAAATCCCGCCCTCCGCACCATTTAACAGGAGTAATTATGACAAAACGCATCATCATATTCGCGCTGCTCTGGAGCATTATCCTGCTCGGCCATAGCGTCGGGAATCTGCCCGACTGCTTCGCCCAAACCAAGGACCAGCCCGAAGCAAAACCCGGCCAACCGGCCGCTCCCCAAAAGCCCCAGGCAAAGCTGATGAAGGTGGGCGAGATAAAAATCGGCATGGCCGGCTACGGCCTGACCGTATTCCAAAGCGACAAGGGCATAGAAAAGTTTGGGATAACCGTAATGGGCGTGCTGAAAAATGGTAACGGCCCGAAGTATGACATGATTCTGATAAAATGCTCTCATCCGGTGGTGGACAAAGCCGGCGTGATTGCCGGCATGAGCGGTAGCCCGATTTACATCGTGACCGACAAGGACAAAGAGCCGGCCGGCCGCTTAATCGGCGCCCTGGGTTACGGTTGGTCGTTCACCAACGAATCCGTGGCCGGCGTCACGCCCATCGAACTGATGCTGGCTGACCTCAACAAGCCCATAGAAAAATCCACCGGCTCCATCAAGGATAGCGACACCGAATATCGGCTGGCCTCGTTGCCTTCCAACATCAAGATGGCTGAAGCGCCCGGAGCCATGAGGCCGTTGATGACTCCTTTATTCGTCTCAGGCATAAGCACCTACCGCCTGAAATATCTGGCTAAGGCGCTGGAAAGATACAATATTATGCCGGTCCAGAGCGGCGGCGCCACCGGCGCTATCAAAGAAACGGTCAGCCAGGAACTCGAGCCGGGCAGCGCGATTGGCGTGCGCTTAGTCGGCGGAGACGAGGATTGGGTCGGCGTGGGCACGGTCACTTACGTTGACGGCGACAAAATCCTGGCCTTCGGACACCGGATGGAGATGTGGGGCGAGGAAATCCAGGCGCCCATGACCAATGCTTATATCTACGGCACCATGTCCAGCATCAACCACTCGTTCAAGTTCGGCTCCGGCATCGATAATATCGGCGTCCTTCAGCAAGACCGGAGAAGTTCCATCAGCGGCACCCTAAAGAAAACCGCGCCGATGATACCGATGAAAATATCCGTGGAGAACACCAAAACCGGCCGCAAGGAAACATTTAATTACGAGGTACTGGCCGCTTACACCCAATTCGCCGAGACCATTCCCTGGCTGATGATGAGCGCGGCCGATGCCACGGAACTGACGCCCTTTGAGCCGGCCATGATTGAGGTCACCACCACGCTCAAAATAAAGGACCAGGAGCCGATGGTTTTCAAGCGTTTGGTTAGTGATTCCGTTTCCGGCGCCGGCTGCGGCGCTATCAATAATATCTTCAAGCCCATCTGGTATAATCCTTATCTCAAGGTGCCGGTGGAGAACGTGGCATTTGACATGCGCATCACCAACGAAAACCGCGCCCTGCAGCTGCTCAACGCCTGGACCGAGGCCAAGGAAGTCCTGCCCGGCGAGACCATCAGGATTTACTGCCAGTTAAAACCCTACCTTAAAGAACCGTTTATCAAAACCATTGATTTCACCGTGCCCAGCGACCTGAAACCGCCCCAAACCCTGGCCGTTACCATAATGAGCAGCAATAATCTGATGCCGCCCCTGCCCAGCCCGACCAATGTGCCGGAACTGATAAGTTATTTGAAATCATTCTATGACGGCGGCAATCTGGTGGCCCTGATGTCCCTGCCCGGGATTGACCTGAAATTCAAGGGGAATAATTATAAGAACCTGCCCGGGTCGTTCCTAAGCGGACTTATCAACCAGTGGCCCGGCACGGTTTACGGCGCCTCCGGCTATGATACCTACCGGCGTTCGCCAACCTTCGAGAAGCCGCTGGAATTGGGGCAGGATTATGTTATGGCGATTGAACCGATGCAAAATATTGTTTACGGCAGCCGGAGCGTGGCCGTTAACCTCGTGAAATACAAGAGCAAATAGGAGATTTATATGAAAAACCTTATTTTACCCGTCGCCTTCATCCTTTTACTGGGCACCAGCCTGTATGCCGTCCAGTCCTCATCCTGGGAGATAAACAATCCCACCGGATGGCGCAAGGGCGAGATGCAGGGCGCGATTCTGTCCGCGGACGGCTCGCTCACTATGGGCGCCACCTACACCAAAATCGCACTGCCCAGCCAGCCCATTACGGACGAGGATTCCGGGCTCTGGTGCAGCGCCACCGTAAACGACCGCGTCTATTTCGGCTCGGCCAAAGGCATAATCTATTCCCTCGATCAGAAGGAAAATAAGCTGAACGAGGTATTTAATACCGGCGAAATGCTGGTCACTACCATGGTGGCCGATAAGGACAGTCTCTATGCCGGCACCATTCCTAACGGCAAGGTATTCAAGATAGACAAATCAGGCAAGGGAACATTATTCTGCACCATTTCTGCCGGTCCAGCCAAAGGCGATCCCACCAAGGCGGGACAAACATACGTCTGGCAACTCTGCCTTGATAACGATAATAATCTCTATGCGGCCACCGGCCCCGAAGGCAAGATATACAAGATTGACAGCACTGGAAAGGCCGAGGTCTTCTACGACACCAAGAAAAAGAACGTCCTGTCCCTGATATTCAATGGGAAGGATTGTTTCTATGCCAGCACAGCCGACCCGGGCATTGTCTATCGCATCTCGCTCAAGGGCCGGCCGGAAATCGTAGCTGATTTGGGCGACTTGGAAATCAAGTCGCTGGTTTATTCACCGGAGAAAAATGAACTTTTTATCGGCGCCAACAAGGGCATCCGGGTGGCGCCCCAGGAATTCCTAGGTCTGATACAGCAGTCAGCCAAAAAGGCCGCGGTTACCCCGCCGGTCCCGGGCCAGGCACCCAAGGACGCGGTTCCGGGCGAAACCAAACCAACTCTACCCACAGAAACGCCCAAACACGAAGCCCCTCACGAGACCCCTCCGCCGGCTGACCGGGACCACGGCGACCATCATCCGCCTGCGCCGCCCGCCCCGGACCACAAGTCCGCAGACAGTCCCGCTAATAGGGACAAGTCCATCGCGCCGGAACGGAAATCACAGGACATAATTGATTCCGAAGACATTATTGTAGAAGAAACTCCTATGCCTGCCGCAGGCGTGGTCGAACATGAACCGACCCAGGCGCCGACCCCGTCTCCCACACCGGCTCCGGTCACCATGGCTCCGGCTGTCCAGTCCGAAACTATTTCAGTCCCACTGCCTCCGGAAACGCCCCGGCCGCCGGTCCATTGCGTCATCTATAAAATGTCCAACAGCTTTATCAAAGAGGTCACCGCGCTCAACGACTGCTATATCACCGAGCTGAAACTCAACGCGGACGGCGTCCTGGTTGCCGGCACGGACAACAGCGGCCGGATTTATTACGTCTTCCAGAGCGGCAAGTTCTTCATTCCCTATGACCTGGATGCCGGACAGGTCCTGACTCTGGTCATGAATAAAGACAACCAGCTCTACGCGGCCGGTTCAGGCAAGAAGGCCGCGGCCTATCTGGCCCGGACCGATTTGGCCGTCAAGGCCGAATTCACCGCCGATGTCTGGGACGCCCGGTTCCCGTCCCGCTGGGGCAACTTCTCATTCAAAGGCCAAGGCGCGCTCATGCTTCAGGTCCAGAGCGGCAATACCGCCAAGCCGGACGAGACCTGGTCTGATTGGTCTGACCCGGTTATGGTATCCGCCCAAGGCGGATCCGCCTCTGGCGGAAAGGCCGATGAATCGGTCAAGCCCAATGCCCCGACGGCCCGCTATTTCAGGGTCAAACTGGCCTGGGACAGCCGGGACACGGTCATCAAGGAAATCACCCAGAATTACCTGGTCCACAACCAGCAGCCCAGAATCATGGGATTTAATATCGCGCCGGTTCCGCCCCTGCCGCCTACCGGCGTCATTCAGAAAATGCCGTTCCGGAAGATGAACTACCAGGTCCAGGACCCGGATGGCGACGCCCTTTCCTATCGCATCTATTACCGGGCCGAAAACCAGAAGGCCTGGATACTGCTCAACCAGGAATTCCCGGGCGGCCTGATATTCCAGCCGGAATTCAACTGGCTGACCGACTCGCTCCAGGACGGCCGGTATTTCATCAAGCTCGAGGCCACGGACGAAAAGGTCAATCCCAACGGCACCGAACTCAGGGACGAGAAGATATCAGACCCAGTCATCGTGGACAACACCCGGCCGGAGATAAAAGGCCTGGCAATGGACAAGAATCTGGAATGTTCCGGCCAGGTCGTGGACACCCTGTCCCAGATTCGGCGGATAGAATATTCCTTAGACGGCGGGAAATGGGAAGCGGCCTTCCCGGCCGACGGCATCATGGACTCCAACTCCGAGGACTTTAAGTTTACTTTAGCTGTAACTGCCGCTGGATTCCATAACATTGCCGTCCGGGCCTTTGACGAATTCGGCAATATGGGATTGGGGCAGATGGAATTCGAAAGGAGATAATAACCACAGATTACACAGATGACACAGATGGCGAAAATCCCCCTTAATAAAGGGGGATTAAGGGGGTTGTATTAGTGTCTTAGTGGCTAATCTTTATATATTATGAAAACAACTTATTACATCGGTCGCTTCATCTTCCGCTGGCGCTGGATACTCTACATCGCCACCTTCGTGCCCATGGTCTTTATCAAGTGGCACGAAACCCGGCACTGGCTCATCTGGCCCATCGGCGGGTTCCTGGTATTCCTGGGCTCCTGGACCCGGGTCTACGCGGCCCGCTACATCGGCTGGAAAGCCAAGCCCGAAGACCCGATGAAACGAATCCTGACCACGGACGGCCCGTACCGGATTACCCGCAACCCGCTCTACTGGGGCAATATCATCGGATTCGGCGGCTCGGCCGTGATGTTCGGACTGCTCTGGTATATCCCGATAGCCGTGGGCGTGATTTTCCTGCTCCACCATCTGCTCATCACCTGGTATGAAGAGAACCGGATGCGCGAGAAATACGGCGCCGAATACGAGGAATACTGCAAAAAGGTGCCGCGCTGGGGCCCGAAACTCTCCGGGGCAACGCCGCATGAAATCAGGCCGGAATTCCCCTGGGGCCGGGTATTGCTGGCCGAATTAGGCACCCTGGCCGGATTCTTCGGCACCATTATCCTGGCGCTGGTAAAAGAATTCTATCTCTAATTTGCCACAGAGAATACAACCCCCAAACCCCCTTTGCTAAGGGGGAGTGGTTAATAAATTCCCCCTTAATAAAGGGGGACTGAGGGGGTTGTCTTAGTGGCTCATATTTATTTGTTTGTATGGAATGGACCTCCCACCCTTTTAAGGCCGAACCCAAAAAATCCGTGTTCCTGGTCATTATCATCCTGCTCATCTGTCTCATGGTCTTTATCACCACCAGCAATATCGGATTCACCCTGATTGCTCTGGCCTTGCTGGTCTTATCCATGCGGCAGTTCTTCCTGCCCACGGTTTACGTATTGAATGCGGAGGGTGTCGAGGTGCGATTCTCAGGCGCGACCAAAAAGAAGCGCTGGGACTACTTTCAGAGTTACTATGAAGACCGCAACGGCATCTTATTGAGCCCGTTCAAGGACAAGTCCCGCCTGGAGGCCTTTCGAGGGATATACCTGATTGCGAACAACAACAAACCGCAGATAGTGGAGTTCGTCAAGCAACACATCCCTGACAAAGCGAATTAAATCCCCCTGTTTTTAGCCACCAAATGCCTATTTTCAGTGTTTCCGCCTCTCATATCTCCTTATAAATCAAATCTTTATATCGGCAGGGGGGACCCACCCCCCCCTGGCACCTGTACATTCCCATCCTGTTCCTTAGGGGCGATATCTGATTGATAAATAAGCGGCATCGTATTAATAAACAAACCGTATCCAAAATGCAGACAGGCGGCATTTCCTGCAAAAACATAGTTTAGCATGCTCTATAAGGAGTGTCGGATGTTGCCAATCCAGACCGTATCGGTTTATAAATGAATATGTTGTGCCAAAAAACACTGAAATTCCAAGGGTGCCCTTGAGACTATGCCTCCGGTGCATTTACTTGCCCAGGAATCCGCCCATTTTGCCCATCATCTTGCCCATCTTGGGCATGTTCTTCATCATCTTCTGCATGTCGTTGAATTGCTTGATGAGCTGGCTGACGTCGCCCGGCACGGTGCCGCTGCCCTTGGAGATGCGGTTCCGGCGCTTGATGTCGATGACCTCGGGATTCTCCCGCTCATACGGCGTCATGGATTGGATTATCGCCTCTATCTTCTTGATATGCTTGTCGTCTATGTCCAGATTCTTGATTGCCCCGCCCACGCCGGGCAGCATGGCCAATATGTCCTTTAACGAGCCCATCTTTTTTATCTGCTGGAGCTGTTCCAGGAAATCCTGCAAATCGAGTTTGTTCTTGCGCAGTTTCTCTTCCAGTTTCTTGGCCTTGGCCTCGTCCATATTTTCCTGGGCCTTTTCCACCAAGGAAACGATGTCGCCCATACCGAGAATCCGCGAGGCCATGCGCTCGGGATAGAACTCCTCGAAGTTGTCTATCTTTTCGCCGATGCCGACGAACCGGATGGACTTGCCGGTGACGGCCCTGATGGATATGGCCGCGCCACCCCGGGCGTCGCCGTCCAGCTTGGTCAGTATCACGCCGGCCAGCGGCAGCCATTCATTAAACGACTTGGCGCTGTTGACCGCGTCCTGGCCGGTCATGGCATCGGCTACCAGAAAGACATACTGGGGCTTGAGCCGGGTCGAGATGGCCTTGAGTTCGTCCATGAGTTCCTGATTGATATGTAACCGGCCGGCGGTATCGAGAATAATGCAATCCAGGTTATTCTCGCGGGCGAATTTGAGCGAGTTCTCGCAGATTTTAGGCGGCGTGGTATTCTTTTCGCTGTAGACCGGGATATTGAGCTGCTTGCCCAGGGTCTTGAGCTGGTCCACGGCGGCCGGGCGCTGGACATCAGCCGCCACCAGCAATGGCTGATGCGATTTCTTGGTCAGATACTTAGCCAGCTTGGCGCAGGTGGTGGTCTTGCCGCAACCCTGCAGGCCGACCATCATAAAGATGGTGGGCGGTTCCGAGGCGAATTTGATGCCCTCTTCCGTGGCGCCCATCAGGTTAATCAATTCATCGTGAACAATCTTGATAATCTGCTGGGCCGGGGTGATGCTGTCAATCACGTCCTTGCCCACGGCGCGTTTGGTGACCGTCTCAATAAATTCCTTGACGATTTTATAGTTGACATCGGCTTCCAGGAGCGCCATCCGGACCTCGCGCAGGCCGTCCTGGATATTCTTCTCGCTTAAGCGCGCCTGGCCGGAGAGCTTCTTAAACGCGGCTTGTAGTTTTTCGGTAATGGATTCGAACATCTTGCTATAGGTTACAGGATGTTACAGAAAGTTACATAAGGTTACAGAAAGTTGCATTCCCAAGCTGCAACCTCTTGTAACCTCATGTAACCCTATTGTAACCTTTTGTAACTCCTTATCTTATTCCTCAGTTGTAGATTGAACCTTATCTGATACTCGTTGTATATTCGCCCCTAGGGCATTGAGTTTGGCCTCTATCTTTTCATAGCCACGGTCAATGTGATAGACGCGCTGGATTTCGGTTTCGCCGGTGGCGACCAGACCGGCTAAGACCATGGCAGCCGATGCCCGCAGGTCGGATGCCATGACCGGCGCGCCGGATAAGTGGCTTCTGCCTTGAATCACCGCATAAGAGCCCTCTTTGCGGATGCCGGCGCCCATACGGTTTAGTTCGGCCACGTGCATAAACCGGTCCGGATATATCCGTTCGGTGACGACACTAATGCCGTCAGCCAGGGTGAGCATGACCATGGTCTGGGCCTGCATATCGGTCGGGAATCCGGGATACGGCAATGTGGTAATGTCAATGGGTTTAAGGGTATTGACGCGCTTGACCCGGCATTCGGTGTTGGAGAGCCGTTCCACTGTGACGCCCATCTGGGCGTAATTGTCAATGACGGCGGCCAGGTGGTCCATCCGGCAGTTCTTGATGGTAATATTCTTTCCGACCAGGGCGCCGGCCGCGATAAAGGTGCCGGTCTCAATCCGGTCCGGAATAACGGTGTGGGTGGCGCCTTTCAGGCGTTTAACACCCTCAATCTCCAGATGATGCGTGCCGATGCCTTTTATCTTAGCGCCCATCTTGGTCAGGAACAAGGTCAGGTCCTGGACCTCTGGTTCGCAGGCGGCGTTTTCGATGACGGTCTTGCCCTTGGCTAAGACCGCGGCCATCAGGACATTGGCTGTACCGGTGACGGTCGAACCGAAGGTGCCGCCCAGATACATATTGCAACCCTTCAAGCCCCTGGTCCGGGCAATCAGGTAGCCGTGCTGGTAATCAATATCAGCGCCCAGGAGGCGCAGGCCCTTTTCGTGCAGGTCGATCGGCCGGACGCCGATGACACAGCCGCCGGGCAAAGAGACCTTGGCGTACCTGCGTTTGGCAATGAGCGGACCTAAGACACAGACCGAGGCACGCATGGTCTTGACCAATTCGTAACGGGCTTCGGAGTTCTTTTCGCTGACGACCAGGGTCTCGATATCGCCGTTGGGCTTACGTTCCACGCTGGCGCCCAAGGCGCGCAGTATCTGCATCAGGGTCTCGACATCGCGCAGCAGCGGCACGCCTTTGATGACGCATTTCTCGTCGCTCAGGAGTGTGGCGGCCAGGATGGGCAGGGCCGCGTTCTTGGAACCGCTGATATTGACCGTGCCCTGCAATAGGTTATTTCCCTTGATAATGAATTTATCCATAATGCCTCCTGACCCTACGAATTACGAATCCTCTAATTACGAATTCGTAATCCGCCCATTCGTTATTCGTAGTGGTTCGTAATTGGCAGTGAATATTATTTTTCTATCAGCTTTACCCCGTAAACCACGGGCTTAAGCATCTGGCGTGTAATATAGCGCAAATAAGGTCTTTTGGCAATGATTTTCGCTATTGGAGGCGAGAGGGTATAATATGTCCTGACAAAGGCCCGGCCGGCCGGATTGGTCATCAGGCGCCGGTCCCGGAAGGCGCGCAGGGTATTGACCTCCTGGGCCATAGGCGAGCCGTAGGCGGCGGTGGCGATGAAACAAAATGCCCAGTCCTTCTGGACTCCGAAGGCGCTGGAGCCGGAGGTTATATTTTCCTCTTCGGGCGGCAATTGGCCGATAACGCCGAATATCCCCCACTCGGTCGTCCAGCCACTGACGGTCTTGTTGTAATAGTCGATGCTCTGG
This sequence comes from Planctomycetota bacterium, assembly GCA_016235865.1. Taxonomy (NCBI): domain Bacteria; kingdom Pseudomonadati; phylum Planctomycetota; species Planctomycetota bacterium. The sequence continues at coordinate 425,619 of JACRIK010000003.1, forward strand.
TTCAACAGCGGCACCCATTTGTTATTAACCGCGTCATAACGGCACAGGGAAAGCGCGGCCTCCGATATAGTAGTGCTGTCGACAATGCCGTTGCCGTCGGCGTCCGGATACCCGACTTTTATGCTGACCGGTTTCTTGATGTCGCTATCGACATCGGTTCTGATATCGCGGAAGACATTGATGGTCGAAAACCCGGTTTCCGCCGGCGTAATAACCGAGGCCGGCGTGTCAATGGTCATCGAGATGGGGTCGCCATAAACCGTCAGGCCGTCCGCCGGTATGAAGACCGTGGTGTCGCCCTTGGTGGTGGAATTATTCTTTCCGGTTGCTATTCTTCTTTTCACCTGGGAAGTCACCGCCGATGAGCTTCCTTCATAGGTATCCGCGGTTACCGGATTCCCCAATTCAGTGTAGCCGGCGGCGGCATTGCTCAGGAAGACCCGGGACTGGGTCCGGTCGGGCCCGGCATTCCAATCATCAAAGGTATTATTCGCCGAATTGAAGTTGGCCAGGGCGGCAATCTCATACCAGTTGCCGACCGCGCCCAGCAGGTTGAAATTGATGGTGGTTAAAAAGCATTCCTGCTTGATATCAGACGCGGAAAAAGTGGATTCTGATAATTGATAGGTTGCCCAGCCGTATGTAATCGGGGGATATATTACGGCTATTGATAACGGGTCGTCAGCCGGCGCGGTAAAAGTGTCCGAAATGACAGAGGTATACATATTACGATACCGGAAGTCAACCTGGCTAATCCGGCTGAAGCAAATCGGGACCGCTTTAATGGTGAGATACCGGCCGCCGACCTTTTCTCGCAAGCCATCTTTATCCACCTGGTATTGCCCGGCCTGGGTGATGATTATGCGCGGGGTAAGAGACGGCAATACCACAACGGTTCTGGTGGTCTCGCCTGAGACGCCGAGCAAGGCGAAGGCCGAGGTCTCGGTCACCCGCAGTTTAACGTTGTACATGCCCGGATACAGGAAGGTATGGTAAGTCTTGCTTAAAGTGGCATCCACGATATCAAAACTGTCGTCATTGTCAAAGTCCCATTCGTATCTGGCAATGATGCCGCCGGCGGCAATGGTGCCATATCCGGAAACGGTAATGGTGTCGCCGGCGGTGATGGTAATAGTATCGGCCGGCTCGTCGATTACGGCGGTCGGTGCCGGCGCTAACGGGTTCGTGCTCACCCAGATTTGCGTGCCCTGCTTCGCAGCCAGTCCAACCGTATTCTGAACCCAAACAACTGGATTGTAGTTACCAACCTTTGACTTGGTATAAGTATAACTGGCCTGATTCACCTGGGAAACATAATCAATAGTATTATTACCGTCAAAATCCCAGAGATAGGCCGTGATGGTGCCGCTCCCGGGGCTGGCATTGGCGGTCAATGTCACCACATACGGGACCTGTCCGGACGAGCCCGGGCTTCTCAGAATAGGATCAATCTGCGGCGAATTACCAGATGATGATAACGGGTTTATGGAAAAATCCCGGTATCCAACACTGCCGTCCAGGTAGGTTATCCGCACCCGGGCCGTATAATCGTCCGCGGCGGTATAACTGAATATCGTGTTGGCCGAAAAGATGCTCTGGAACTCCGGCTTGAAGGTGAAATTATCATAATCAAAATCCACTTCATACCGGACCACTGAGCCGGCCGCGCCGAATTGTCCGTTGAATACCACGTTCAGGGGCGCGGTTCCGCTGGTGGTTGAGACCGTAAAATCGCCGATGGTCTTGGTCTGGCCGGCCAGCGGCAGATTCTGGGCTAATATGGAAATCTGGGAATATTGGCCTTTTATGTCCATTGCAGTCAGGTTCAGCTTAAACGTCTGCCCGGCCGCGGCCGAGCCGGACATCTGGTAAACCACCAGCCAGGTCTGGCTGATACCGACCGTCAGAGTGACGGGTGAGGAAAGGGGCAGGACCAAGGTGCCATCGTCAGCCGGGTAGGTCCCGGGACCGCCCAGGACCGTTTCGCCGATATCATAGAAAGCGTTGGCGTTGCTGTCGCTGATGAGCCGGATTCCGCTGACAGCCAGATTATCAACGCCCGTGCCGGATGCCGTTAATGAAATATTATTTATCAAGACCCCTTCATTGCCGCTGGGGACATAGACCCGGAACTGGAGCATTGACAATCCCGGGGTATCATTGAGTTCGGATGATGCGGCCGGGTTGGTGGCAACGTAATTCACCTGGACCACGGCGTTATTAATACAGGTGACACTGGCCCGGACCACGTCGCTGGCGGCCGGGGATATCATCGCGATATAAACATCCTTGACATTCCCGCCGGTAACGCCCAGGCCGGGCGAGATTTCCACCCGGATTTCCTGGATGGCCGAATAGGCGAGCGGAGTGCTCGGCCAGCCCGCGCCGGTTACATTAGCGGTAATATCAGTCCCGGTGACCGGGTCATCATAATAATTGACAACCCAACCCCCGGCTGAGGCCGTGCCGGTAATGGTAAACGGCTGGGTGATATTGCCGTCGTTTTCCAGCTTGATGTGATAACTCACTACCAGGGTATTATTGAGATTGGCGGACAAGGTCTGGCTCGCCGCCGTGGAGTTATAAACGCCGTTGCCGGTATAAGAAACGGCTGAACCCTCCTTAATCTGGATATCCGGCTTATTTACCGGGGTGCAGGTGGTCTCAGCCCGAACCACGTCGGTAACCGGCGATGCTTCCTGGTCGGACATTATAATTTCTAGCGGGAACATCGTTCCGCCATCTACGGTTAGGCTGGGTGTTATTTCCACTCTTATGCGCTTGTCTCCGCTTCCGCCTAAACTTCCCGTAAACCATGACCCATCTATAATCGCGCTGGTGATTTCAGACCCTCCTGATGTCTGGCTATAATACGAAACCGTCCAATCAGAATTACCGGCCGAACCGCTGACAGAATAATTATACGGAGTACCCAAATAGCTGTCGTTTTGGAGCCGAATATAATAAATTACCGCGGTAAGATTAGCGACACTGCTTGAAGTGACTTGAACCCCGCTCTGAGAATAATACGCATCGTTTCCGGTATAACCATAGTCCGGATTTCCCGTATCAGGCGCATTTTTTTCCTTTATTTGCGCATCCGGTTGGTGGTCACTGGGGGTATCGGCAGAGATAAAAGAATATTGATACCGGGCGAAAAATATACCAATGGTTAAAAAAACAAACAGTAATTTCCTGATATTATACGCCATATCCTATTATCGGATTTTTCCAGTTTATAAATAATCACTTTCAAGGGTAACCTGACGAGAAAAAGGGGAATTCTTATGCCGATGCATAGTAAGAATTCCCCTCTCTGTGTCGAAACTCAGAAACCTACAGTGCTTTTTTCAGGTCATGGCTGGGTTTGAATCCCACCGTCTTTGACGCCTTAATAGTTATCGTGGCGCCGGTCTGGGGATTACGGCCTTTGCGGGCCGCCCGGTTCTTCACCCTGAATGAACCGAAACCAACTAACTGAACTCCTTTGTCCTTCTTCAGCCCGGTCTGGACGCAATCCAGACAGCAGCTCAGCCATCTTTCGGCTGACGCCTTGGTATCCTTTTGGCATTTTGCCATTGCTTCTACCAGTTCTTGCTTATTCACTAAAATCACCCCCTCTCATTTATACGGTAAATATAACATTAAAATCAACCTTGTCAAGCAGAATCTGATATTTTTATGTGATTTACCGCCGGATAAGCCAGGATTTATCGCTTCTCCAGGCCGGCTGGTTTTATCCCAATACTTATGCGGTTTTCGGGCGGCAGTAAACCAGCGTAAAGCAAGGGTTGTACGGTTTTTAGTGCTTCGGCTGGCGCAGTCGTTTCTGCACCGCCTGGCTGGTCAATTCCCTTATGGCGTCCGAGGCAATCCATCGGGCTGCCCCGGAATCTGTCTTTTGTATCTCCTTTGCGGTTGCTACGGCCTGTTTATTCAGATAAAGACTGCGTTTGCCGATCTGCCTCAAGGCCCAGCTAACTGCCTTCCTGACAAAATTACGGTTATCAGACAATTCCTGCTTTATTATAGGCAGGAATTTAGTGAACTCTTTATCTTTTGCATCTTTGCGATGCCAGGCCAGACAGGCCATCAGAGCAAATCCAGCCCGCTTGACAAACTCCTCTTTTCGCTCGCTCCAGGCAACCGCTTTTTTGGGCGCAATCTCCAGCCGGTCAAACAGGTTCATGCAGGACCCGTCGCAGACATCCCAGGAATCAAAATCCCGAGCCCATTTATCCATCTGTTTTTCGGTTACCTTTTCGGATTCATCAACCAGGCCGGCCAGGATGCGCGCCTCGTGGATGCCAGAAGCCCAAAGTTGCCGGGCCAAAGAATGGTTTTTACCGGTCTGTTTGGCCAGCGCCCGCAACCGGGGCATGAAAACGCCCAGGGTCTTGTGCGGATTGATTCCAAACCGGGCCATGCTGGCTACATTTTTGGGATTGGCTAATGACTTGAGTTTATTGATGATTTCGAAGTACTCCATTTTACCCTTTATGCGACACGAATTCCTTTTTGTCCTTATAGCAGAGTATTTGCACCGCGTGTTTGCCCGAATACAGGCAGGGCGGAACCCCGCCGCCAGCCATGACCCATTGACCTATCATATAAAAACCACCCAACCCGGGCAGGGTCATTTTCAGCGGGGTTTTAAATGTCTCCGGCGTAGGCAGCCAGCCCTCAAATGCGCCCTTGTAATTGTGCGTATAACGCCACATGGTATAGGGCGTGGCCACGTCGGTTACTTCAATCCGGGATGAAATGCCCGGATAATACGCTTCTAATCGCTCCAGGATTTCTCCGGCCACCCGCTGTTTCTCCGAATCATATTGCAGGCGATTATTAACCCGAAGGTCATGCCAGTAATCCCAGTCCGTCTCAGCCATTACCTGGACCACCGTCTTACCCGGCGGCGCAAAGTGGGGGCTATGATTAAAAATCCGGAGCGACAAACCAGCTATATCCTGATTTCCTATTTTGACCTGTTTATTAAGCGTGATAATGCTAATGCTCGGCTCCCCCTTGAATTCTCTGGTCACGCCGAAATTAATTATCATAATCGGATTAAACAGTTTCCAGCGCCCCCCGGTGTGCCACCGTCTCTGCGGCATGTTCGGTCCGCTCCAGTGGGTGCTCCCAGTCTCTGCGGAGTTCGCGACCAGTGGCGCCATGGCGCCACTGGACTGATACATATCAAGAATTTGGTTGTTGACGTATTTGCCATCTAACATCTGAAAGATAGTGCTGTAGCCGTCGGCGGCCGATATTACCGTGTCAGCCGTGAATTGCCGACCGTTTTCCAGTTGCACACCAATAGCCCGATTATCCTCGACTATAATCCTGGTAACCGTGGAACTGTAGTCAATCTGGCCGCCTAACCCGCGGTAGCGATTATCCAGAGACATGGCGAAATGCAGTGACCCCTCTTCCAGAACGCCCATCTGCCCGTCCGCCAGCGTGGCCAGCAGCATGGTAATAAAAAATACCGGCACATCGGGCAGGAAGAGATTTTCTATGATACGCCTAAGCAGCGGGTCTTTTATATCCCCGGCAAAATCCCTGACCGAACACCCATATTTCCCATCCATATATTTCAACAGGCGTCTCATTTTCCATATCTGGCCGATTTTATCCAGCCACCCGGTTAATTCAGCGGGCTGGCTTAACCCAATACCCATTATATCCAGCCCCTGCATGGCCCGGGCCGCTGAAATCAGGCTGTCAATCAGGCCGGAATCCTGTGGTGAAAGCGCCTTGAGGTCGCTGGCAAACTTATCCAGATCGCGGGTGATTTCTATGCGTTTGCCGGTGGGCTCATCCAGAAACCGCAGGTAGGCATCCTTCTGCTGGATATGATTGGCCGTCAGGATACCTAATTCAGTGTATAACTGATGGGTGGCCCTGGGCGGTTTATAATCCATTAGGTAGTGGATGCCGCCGTCAATAAGGAAACCGTTACGTTTCCAGCCGGCTACCACGCCGCCGGGCTTGGAATGGTGCTCCAAAATCCGCGTCTTATAGCCGTTCATCCGAGCATAACAACCAGCCGACAGCCCGGCTAATCCGGCGCCTATGATAATAACTGATTTTTCCTGCATACACCGACCTATATTATCATCATTGCATCGCCATAACTATAAAAACGATACTTTTTGCTTATGGCTTCCTGATAGGTATCTACAATCTTCTTGCGTCCCGCAAAGGCAGCCACCAGCGCCAGAGGCGTGCCGTGCGGCAGGTGGAAATTGGTAATCAGTGATTGCACGATATTGAATTGATAGGGTGGATGGATGAATAGGTCGGTCCAGCCGCGTATTAATGACGCCCGCATGACCCGTTGTTTTTCCAGCCAGGGATGAACCATCAGCATTCTTATCTGCCCGGCGATGGTTTCCAGCACCCGACAAGCGGTGGTGCCGACCGCAATAACCCGTTTCTTGTCACGATACGCCTCTAAAAGGGCCCGGGCCGTCTCGGGACTGACCTCAAAATATTCCTGTTCCATCCGATGGTCTTCTATATTATCCGCCTTGATGGGCTTAAAGGTGCCGATGCCGACGTGCAGGGTAACAGAGACAATCCTGACGCCCTTTTTAATCAGCCGGTTAATCAGCGGCCTGGTGAAGTGCAGGCCGGCAGTGGGCGCGGCAATAGAACCGTCCCTATCCGCATACACAGTTTGATAACAGTCCTTGTCTGATTTTATTTGCCCATCCCCGGTCTTTGGCCTTTTTATATAAGGCGGCAGGGGCATTTTGCCCAGGGTCTGCAGGTCTTTGATATTTATGGCTGGCGTAATCCTGATCTGCCAGCCGTCTGCCAGCCGCTTTAGCAGGGTGATATTTATAGCATCCTTGCTGACCAAAGACAGGATCTCGTTTTCCCTGAGCCGGCGGTTGAAGTTTATCAGGGCGGTCCAGATACCCTCGTCTTTTTCATCCTGCTTGATAAGCAGAATATCCGCCACGCCGCCCGAGGCGCGCCGGGCAATCAGCCGGCAGGGAATGACCCGGGTATTATTCAGCACCAGGACATCGCCCTTATTAAGATAATCAACGATGTTGTTGAATCTGCGGTGCTTTATCTTGCCGGTGTTGCGGTCCAAGACCAGCAGGCGTGAGTGGTCCCTTGGTTTAGCCGGCTTCTGGGCAATCAGTTCTTTGGGCAATTTATATTCTAGCTCGCGAAGCTTCATTTAGTTATACATACTCCGTTGCTGTCCTCAACAAGTTTTTCCATCAGTTCCCGGTCTTTTTTGGTCCCTTTATTACCGGTCATTATGGTGTGTATCACTATCTTTTTGAACCGGTTAAATCTAGCAATATTCTCGATAATATTGTCCTTATTGATATATGTGCCATCGGTAGGCCTGCCGTCGGATAACAGGAATACAGTATCAACCTCGGGCTCTGAAAGCGCCTCAATAAGGGCATCGTAGTGGTCGCCCCGCCCGCGCCTGATATCCTCCAGCTTGTCCCAGAGTGACCTGACAAACCCTAATGCCATCTTCTTGTTTTCCTCGGTTGCCTGCAACATTATCTTGGATGCCCTTCGCTTATTATAGCGAATTGCCTCGGTGCTGAGGATTATGATATTAAACTTCACATCAGGAGAAAATCGCTTAAGCGCTTCTTCCAGCTCTTTTAGCACAATATCTATCTTTCGCTCTTTCTTGTCGTCGTTATCTTCCGCCTCGTTTTTCATGCTCCTTGAAAAGTCGACGATAAATACAATATCCCGGCCTAGAATGGGGATGTCAAAAAAGGTGGGGATAGTTTCACCAGGTAAAACGGGCTGTTTTCTGTCACCGAAATCTGTCGGCGTCCTGCTTCTCTTCGGCGTAATCTCTATCTTATCCTTATTTACCTGATACCAACTAAACCACGCTTTGGCGTCAAACCCAAATTCCTGGCCGGTTAAATCCTTTAGCGCGATAATAATATCATACCGCAGGCGCCCTGAAGCATCCGGCAGTCGGTCAACCAGGGCCCTAAGCCCGTCTTTTTCCCTGAGCTCCCTTAAAGATTGGACGGCGGCTGCACGCACCGCAGGATTTTTATCCCGTAATAAACCTGTTGCCGCCTTTAACACTAATATTTTTTCGGAACAGCATCTGGTCAGCATCTCAATGGCGGTAATTCTTGCTTCAGGCAACGGGTCTTTCAGGGCTGATTCCAGATAACCAACTGATTCCTGCGGTTTAATTATCGCTAGGGCCTCAAGTGCCGCGGCTTTGATCGTCGGATTGGGGGCATACGCCCATTTTAATATGGCGTCATATGATTTAACGGATCTTATTTTACCTAACGCCTCTATCGCCGAGGCACGCACCATTAAACTACCATTTGACAACTTCTTTATTAAAGCGTCTTCTGCCTGGGCGTTGTTGGACAGATTGCTAATGCTCCGGATAATCCGGCTGAGCGCTTCTTCGTCCGTTTCAGTATTTAACGCCCTAAGTAGGTATGGCCGGGCTGTTTCGTCTTTTATCATCCCCAATACCCACGCGGTATAAAACCGCTGGTTTTTGCTTTTGGGATTATTTAATGCCACGGTAACCAGATAATCAACGGCATTTTTGTCGGTAAAATCGCCCAGTATCATCAGGGCGGATTCCCTGACCGGGGATTCTTCGTCGTCAAAAAGCGCCACCAGTATCATTGCCGCGTCTTTAGAGTTGTGTGCTTTTAGCTTGTTAATTGCTTTGAGCCGATCCCAGTAATTAGCATATGACTTGTCCGCCAGGGTCTGCTTTATCTCGGATAAATCATCGGTTACGCCGAAGAGAGAAAAAACAGCAACCATTAAGGATATACAAAACAGAAAGGTGTATTTGGATTTGGCCACAAATTACCATCCTTTAGGGTGCGCGCTTACTTACCCGGGATAAACTCCCATATCTTGATACCGTAGTCGCTGGTGGCCAGATACCGGCCATCCGGGCTGAAGGCCAGGCCGTGCACCCAACTGGGCTGGTGTACCGTGATATTCTGGAGCCGCTTGCCAGTCGCGCTTTCCCATATCTTAGCCGTACCGTCCTCGGCGCCTGAAGCCAGCACCGTGCCGTCCGGACTGAAGGCCACCACTCGAATCTGACCTTCGTGCCCTTGTAAGGTCCGGATTTCCTCTCCGGTTTCCACATTCCAGAGTTTTACAGTCTTGTCAAAACTGCCCGAGGCAACCATCTTGCCATCTGGGCTGAAGGCCACGGTATAAGTCAGGTGCCTGTGCCCGGTCAGGGTATGCAGGCATTCACCGCTCTCGATATCCCAGATTTTCACGGTGTTGTCGTGGCTCCCTGAGGCGAGTAGTTTGTTGTCCGGGCTGAAGGCCAAGCCAAAAATATCTGCTGAATGACCCTGTAATATTTTAAGTTCTTTAGCCTCCAGCTGGCCACTTTTGGCCGTCGCGGTCGGCACGTCAAAGAGCGTGATGGTACAGGCCCTATCACCCGAAGCAAGCATCCGGCTATTCGGGCTGAAGGCCACGGACCAGACCTCGGCCGAAATCTTCAGACTAGTCAATATCTTATTCTTCATCGGGTCCCAGAGCTTGACAGTTCGGTCATCGCCACCAGAAGCAAGCATCTTGCCGTCCGGGCTAAAGACCACGGACCAGATAATATCCTTGTGCCCGGCCAAACGATTGAGCTCTAAGCCGCCGGTTACGTCCCATATCTTGATAACCTTTTCGTCGCTGGCCGAGGCCAAGGTCTTGCTGTCCGGAGCAAAAGCCAGAGAGCGAATCAGGAATTGATTACCCTTGATGGTCCGGATTTCCCGCCAGGTGCCGGATGAGGCGGGTTTTTTGTTATCCTTTGCCTGCGCGGCGCATTGGAGAACAAAAGCCGTAAATGACGCGAGAACAATTAAAAGACAAGTATAAAAATATGCTTTTCTCATAAATCACCTCTTTTCACTAACGTTACAATTGTCTTTATGACACTTATACTACCACTCCATTCCTGCCAAGCAAGAAAATTACATTCTATTATTATTGATTTGGGATTTAACAAACGGTATAATCTTGATTATGAAGCAGGTTAAGGTATTTATCCTGAGGGCGCCCGGGACTAATTGCGACATGGAGACCAGCGTGGCATTCCAAAAAGCCGGCGCTCAAGCAGACGCCTTTCACATAAACGAATGGATTAACAACCCGTCTTTAATACACCAATACCAAATCCTGGCCCTGCCGGGCGGGTTCTCATACGGAGACGATATCGGCTCGGGAACCGTCCTGGGCAATGAAATCACCCAGCGCCTGATTAGCGAACTCAACCTGTTTGTAAAGGACGGAAAGTTAATCATCGGTATCTGTAACGGATTCCAGGTGCTGGTCAAAACCGGCTTTTTGCCGGGATTGCCCGCCCGCGCGGAAAAGCCGGTCCGCGAGGCATCTCTTTTTACCAACGACTCAGCCCGCTACGAAGACCGCTGGGTTTACCTGAGGAAATACTCCCAAAAATGCGTCTTCACTAAAAATATGCCTCAGGAAACCGTCTACCTGCCGGTGGCGCACGGCGAGGGTAAATTCATCACTCGTGACAAAGAAACCCTCGATAGGATTATTGCCAATGACCAGGTGGTCTTTAGATATTGCGATGACAAGGGCAAACCCTCGCGCCGGTATCCCTTGAATCCCAACGGAGCCATGGACAATATTGCGGCGGTTTGCGATACCACAGGCCGGATTATGGGAATGATGCCCCATCCGGAGCGGTTCCAGGATGTTACCAATCACCCGCGCTGGACCAGAAAAAAACCCGATTTTCCGCACGGTATGCTTATTTTCCAAAATGCGGTTGACCACGTGAAAAATACCTTATAAGGAGGAATTATGTCAAGCGTAATTATTATCATGGGTTCCAAGGGCGACCTGGAACATTCGCAGAAAATTGCCGGAATGGTCAAGAAAATGGGCGTGGAGTGTGCGATGCGGATTGCCTCGGCCCATAAAGTGCCGCTCAAAGCATTAGATATTGTCAAGCAATACGAAAACGAAGAGGTGGTTTTTATCACGGTGGCCGGACGGAGCAATGCGTTGAGCGGATTTGTGGATGCCAATACGCCCAGGCCGGTTATCGCCTGCCCGCCCTACAGCGATAAATTCGGCGGCAAAGACATTTTTTCCACCATTAGAATGCCTTCGGGCGTCTGTCCGATGCTGGTTTTAGAACCCGAAGAAGCCGGCTTGGCCGCCATGAAAATCTTAGCCCTGAACAACAAAACTCTCACCAAAAAGATAGAGGACTACCAGAAATCAAAAAAGGACGAGATAGAAAAAGCGGATAAGGAACTTACCAGGACTTAAAAAGACAGGGATGTTTCATTTTTTATCTCTCCTTTATTATCTTTTTACTGTATGCCCGACAAACTCCCGATGACCGCTGATGGCCTGAAGAAACTGCAGTCCAAACTTGAGCAGTTGACCAACCAGGCCCGTCCGGCCGTGGAAAAACGCCTGGGTGAAGCCCGGGATTTGGGCGACCTTTCTGAAAACGCCGAGTTCTCATCAGCCCGCGAGGAACTCTGGCGCGTGGACCGGCAGATTGCCGAATTAAAAGACCAATTGAACCGTTCGGAAATCATTACCTCTAAACAGATTGATAAAAACATCATTGCCTTCGGCGCCCGTGTTAAGGTCAAGGATATCGATACTGCGGAAGAAGAGATATACCTGCTGGTTGGCGAAGGCGAATCAAACCTGGCAGAAAACAAGATTGCCGTCACCACTCCGATTGGCCAAGGACTGCTGGGTCATAAAGTCGGTGACAAGGTAAAGATTCCGGTCCCGGCCGGCATGCTCTCATACCAAATCATTGAGATACGTTACGATTTGTAGTGCTGCGCCATGGTTAGAACCTGCCGGTAAAACATTCTAACTGCTTAAACGCCTGAGCCAGAAACATCTTTAAACCATTAACAGTTATGCATCCCTTGCTTCGGGCGTCTTTTATTAATCTGGTCTGGGCCGGGTTGTAGATGGTATCAAAAACTATCATCCCCTTTTTCAGACAGGATTTGGGCACCGGGCTTTTGCCGATATCAGGTATCATGCCTACAGGCGTAGCGTTAATAAAAATCTTATCGACCCCAGATCCTTTGCAGTGTTGAGGCAAACGTCTTAAGGATGGGGCGCCTTTACCGGAATTCCTGGAGAAGACAACGGTCTTTATCCCAGAATGCCTCAGGGCATAAACAATCGCCCTTGAAGCGCCTCCTTTACCCAGAATAAGCGCTTTCCGGTCTTTAAGTAATTTCCGTAAGGGCAACAACGATTCTATTATGCCGATCCAGTCAGTATTGGTCCCGGCAAGTTCCTTCCCCTTGCGATAAAGAGTGTTTATAGCGCCGATTTCCTTTGCGCTCCGGCTTAACTTATCTGCCACTTTCATAGCCCTGATTTTATGAGGACTGGTAATGCTAAAACCGGCCGGCTTAAGAAACGATTTTACCAATGAAAAATCCCTTAAAAAACACTTCGGTTCTATAGCAAAGGGAAGATAAACCGCGTTGATACCACCCGCCCTAAACAAGGAGTTAAATAAAAACGGGCTGCGAGAATGCCCGATCGGGTATCCTAAAAGCCCGAAGATTTTTGTATTCGGGCTGATGGAATCCGCCCGGTAAAGATATTTCATCTGCGCAAACGAAATCTGACCTTCGGCGGTTTCTCCACCGTCTTGATATGAGGCGTAGGTCAAAAACAGACCGAATTTCCTGTAAAGGATGCGGCTGATAACGCCTTTCTCTCCCATGCAAAAGGCAATAAGCTTAGGACGGCCTCGGGGTTTTATTCTCTGCGCCAGCCTGAATATCTTAAAATTATCCCTGAAATCACCGGCGTAGGTAACGATTTTAACCGCATCCGGCGTGTATGCAGCAATCCTCTTGTAAATCGCTTCCAGATTATCAGGCGTCCGGCGGTAATTATGATACGCGAGAATCGTTTTGGTTTTGCAGCGCCGGCTGAAATCAATCAATGCCTTTACCGCCCCGGGAATCTTCAGCGATTCAGGAATATCTATCGTAACGTATTTAAACCTGCCTGAAATAATGGCGTCTGATAAGAGCCTCACTCTTTCCGCCTCGGTGCCGTTAAAGCAGCCGCCGTTTGCTTTGGCATAGCAGGTGAAAATAAGCGGCCGGGTGACTTTCTGCTTAAGAAGGAGCGATAACGAAAAATCTCGGATGAGATCGGCTCTAATCTCAACGAGATCAATTGCTTTTGTGGCGCGCCTAAGATTCTTCAGCAATTCACGCATGGAACCCGGCCCATATGCATCTGGGCCGGACGACCAACCGCCGAACGGAACGCAAATCATTCCTCAATCACCACCTTGGCGCCCTGGGAAATCAGGTCGTAAACCTCTTCCACTTCTGTATTGTACATCCGGATGCAACCGTTGGATATCTTCTTTCCGATATTTTCCGGCGCAGTTGTGCCGTGGATGCCCAAGGCCGGGCTTTCCTTGAACCCCATCCATCTGGTGCCCAGAACATTGCGGCTGTCGCCGTAAGGAACCTCCTCTTTGCGCCCATCCTCGGTCTTTTTATACCAAGTCGGATGAATCGTCTTGGTACCGACAGTGTATATCCCGGCCGGCGTGTCGCAATTCTTGGTCGGGTCGCCTACGCTTATCCGGTATTCCTTTATAAAATCGTTATTGATATAAAGCGTCAGGGTTAGGGTGGTTTTGCTGACCTTGGCCCATATCGGCCCGGTCAGAATCTTTAGTTTGTCATTGGGAAAGATATTGTGGGTTTTAAGGCCGTTAATCCGCCTGATATGCCCCAGGGCAATTTCTCCGCTGCCCGTCTCAACCTTATATTGCTTACTGATATTGGTAAGGTTATCGCCCGGCTTTACCGTGTAAACCGTGCTGTCCGGCGTGGGGAACGGGGAAAACACCAACTTTTTATTCAGTTCGCTCAGCCGGTTTCTAATCTCCGATGTCTTTTCCTTGGTGATATTGCTTTTCAAGGCCAGCGAATAGGCGTTCCGCGCTTTGTATTCCCGGTTCGGCTCGTCAGCCAGCGAAAGATAATAATCGCCCAGTTCTACACCGGCCTCGCGGGCGCCCTGGCTGTCCGGAAATTTGGTCTGTGCCATTTCCAGATACTTGAGTTTCTCCGACTTATTCTTGCTGCGTTTACCGATTTGATAATAAGCGTCGCCGCAATAAACGCTGGCCGGATGTTCCTTAATCAATCTTTCCCAGATTTTCAGCGCCTTATCGGTCTTTTCCAGTTTCTCATAAGACCAGCCGATATAATCAAGATACTTGTCAGCTCCGGACGGATTTTCAGTTATCTCGTCCTCAAGCCGATTAATGGCGTCCTTGTATTTCCCCTGTTCGTAAAGAGTAATCCCGCCGGTCTTCGGCTGGACCGGCTCCTGCGGCTGGGTTGCCTGCGGCCCGGTCACCGGTGGCGGGGCGGTCTGCTGACGCGGTTTCCAAACCTTGGCATAAAGCAGGTAGGCGGCGACAACCAGGATAACGAAAAATATAAACTTCTTCATAACTTTCCTTTCGCTTAAATTTGTCGGTTACTTAAATATTATCGGCTAAATACGGGTGCCGCTTTAGGGCTAATTCGGGCAGAAAATCCTATTTGTCCGGCGGTTTTTCCGGAGAGGAAATATTTGGGGTGGGCGATGTCTTTTCCGCCTTGGAAAGCAGTCGCTTGGTCATTTCTTTGGCAAACAGCAAAATGGTCACAAAGAATATTAAAAAAGCCAGAAAGACTATTATCCGTTTTCCTAAAGTTGGCTCTTCATCTATAGCCTCATCTGCCGTGGTGGTCTTTGATAGCTGAGAACCTTTGGGAGTTCCGGAAGCCGCAGGTGCCGGCTTCCCGGCGCCCGGCGCTGCTTTACCTTCCGCTTTCGTGGATGCCACCTCCTGAATAGCCCTCTGAAGCGCATTGCTGGACAATTTGGCCGGCTCGGCTGTGATGGTCTTGTCATCCGATGCCATTTTCAGCGTCTCTGACTGACCGGCTGGTTGAGCCGGCGCCGGAGCAGATTCCGCTGCCATCTCGCTGTAAGTCAGGGTGGTCCGGCCGATGACAATCCGGTCCTTGTCGATTAGCTTGCGCCGCGAGACCTTTTCGCCATTGACGATAATGCCGTTGCGGCTACCCATATCAACCAGCATGAAGGAACCATCCGGCTCCCGGGTGACTTTGGCGTGCTGCCTTGAGGCGCGCGGGTCGTCGATGAAGATGCTGTTGGCCTTTTCCCGGCCGATAATCCCCTCGGCGCCCAGGGTTACCGTCCGCTCGCCGGCGCTTTGTCCTTCGGTTACGATAATTAAACAAGGCATAACGTTAAATAATCAATACTACCTAAAAAGTCAAGGAAAATACTGTGCAGAAACAATAAAGTATCACTTTGGCAATGTCTTAAGCGATTTAATGCGATTTCTTTCCCACACCTGTGCAGATTGATACCCGTAGTGCTGCGGACTAACATTCGCATCCCTGTAGACTAACACCCGTATTCCTGTGGACTAACACTCTTAGTCCTGCGGAGTCAGGTTCGTATGCCTGTGGATTAACACCCTTAGCCCTGCGGAGTCAGATTCGTATTCCTGTGGATTAACACTCTTGGTCCTGCGAAGTCAGGTTCGTATCCTTGTAGATTAACACTCGTATCCCTGTGGACTAATACCCGTATACCTGTGGATTAAGCCCCTTATACCTGTAGAATAAGGGTCATATTCCGCACCCTTCACAGATAGTGGGCAGGGGATATACGGTTAGGGGGGTAGTGGGGAGGGGGTGGGGAGTGGTTCAGATATGTTTCTCGTGGAACTATGCTTTTTGGTGAGAAACAGGTGAGAAACACTACTTTACCTGGTCTAGTTTATCCAGTATCCTCTGAAAGTCATCCAGGGAGTAGAATGATATAAATATCCTACCCTGCTTGTTATCCTGGGTATAGACACTGACCTTGGTATTAAACTTGCTCATCAGGCGCTCTTCTATGTCCCTGACATGGGGGTCTGTAGCCGGAGAGACCTGGGTAGCTCCGTCAAGAGTACCCGGCTTACGCCTCTTGAGCCACCTGATGATATACTCCAGGCGCCGGACCGACATACCCTCCCTCTTTATCCTCTGGCAGATCTTTATCTGCAGGGTCGGGTCATTTATGGCCAACAACCCTCTGGCATGGGTGGTCGAAATGGTCTCCCTAGCCAGCTCATCCTGGACCTCAGAAGGCAGGTCCAGCAGCCGGATGAAGTTAGCCACCGTAGCCCGGTCCAGGCAGACCCGACCGGCGATTTCCTCCTGGGTCAGGTTAAAGAAATTCATCAGCTCCTTATAGGCCCGGGCTCGTTCGATCGGATTAAGGTCCTTGCGCTGGGTGTTTTCTATCAAAGCCCATTCCAGCATCTTCTGGTCATCCACATCCTTGACAATCACCGGTACCGATCCGACCTTCAGCTCCACGCAGGCCCGCCAGCGCCTCTCGCCGGCCACAATCTCATAATAATTGACGGCCTGCCCGGATTTGGTCGGGGATTTCCGGACCAGTATCGGCTGGAGCACCCCGGCTGATTTGATGGACTCCATCAGGTCTGAAAGCGCAGTCTTATCAAAGGTCTTCCGGGGTTGGAAACGATTGGGAATCAGCTGGTCCGTGCGCAACATCAGAACGCCGTCGGAAGAAGCCGCCGGTTGAATGGCCGGCTCCGGCCGGGGCGGAACAAAACGCTCGCTCGGCGGGCTGATCCCGATATTCATCGGGACGCTAACAATCTGCTCCGGTTTGGCCGGAACAACCGCCAGTTTGGTTTCCGGAACCGCTTCTTGCTTCTGGGCCGGCTCGTCAAATCCGGCAAATAACCGGTCCAGTCCGCGGCCTAATTTCTTTTCCATATTTAACTGCGTTTACCGTATAATATTTCCCGGGTTAATTCCACGTAACCGCTTGTTCCCCTTGATGTTATGTCATACTCAATGGCCGGCTTGCCAAAGCTGCTCGCCTCGGAAACCGCCACATCGCGCGGTATAATCGCCTTATAAATCTTGTCCGGGAAATGATTTTTTATCTCCTCGAACACCTCTTTATTATACTGCAGGGAATTATCATACATCGTCAGGACAATGCCTTCAATAAAAAGCGCCGGATTTGAGTCCTTTTTCACCGTCTCGATAATCCGCATAATCTGGCTCAGGCCCTCCATGGCAAAATACTCGCACTGAATCGGAATCAGCACCGAGTTGGCCGCGTTCAGGGCGTTGATGGGAATCCGGCCGAAGGCCGGCGGGCAGTCCATTATCACGAAATCATATTCCCGGCCCAATGACAGCAGCGAGGTCTTCAATCTCTGCGTGCCCATCACCCCGGTCAGCAGCCGGTGTTCCAGCATGGCCACCATGGGCGATGACGGCATGACCGATAACTTGGCATGGTATTCGGTCTGCTTGATGGATTCCGGCTTGACAATCCCTTCCAGCAGCGCCTGATAGGTGCCGAAGAACCTATCCGGCGCGATATTCAGCCCGCTGGTGGCGTTGGCCTGCGGGTCTAAATCAACCAGCAGGGTGTTCTTCTCGGCCAGGGCCAGGCAATAGGCCAGGTTTATGGCCGTGGTGGTCTTGCCCACCCCGCCCTTTTGGTTGGCAATGGCGATTGATTTCATTAAATACAGCGATTAGATGTTAGTGATCAGATACTAGTGATTCTTACGATGGTCTTTCACTATTATCCTGTCGCTCGTATCTTATCACTCTTAACTGGCGGGGTCAACAAAAATATCTTGACTCCGCTTGGAATATTGTTATAGTTATAGAAATTAAAGAAAGGATTCAATCTATGTTTGACAAATTCACCGACCGGGCCCGCAAGGTAATGAGTTTAGCCCGAATGGAGGCCCAGCGTCTGGCCTCCGAGGCCATTGGCACCGAGCATATCCTGATGGGCATCATCCGCGAGGGTTCCGGTGTGGCGGTCCGGGCCCTGATGAATATGGACGTGGACGGCAAAAAGGTCATGGAAGAGATAGAAAAGCTGATTCACGCCGAGCCCAGGCAGGCCGCGGCCGGCCAGATACCGTTTACTCCGCGGGCCAAGAAGGTCCTGGAATTCTCCCACGAGGAAGCCCTGGCCCTTAATCACGACTACATCGGCACCGAACATCTGCTGCTCGGACTATTAAAAGAAGAAGAGGGCATCGCGGCCCGGGCCCTGACCAATGTCGGGCTGAAGCTTTCCGAATTACGCGAAGAGATTATGACCATCCTGGGCGGCGGCATGACGCCTCCGCACGAGGAGGAGGAGCCCGAATCCGAGGAAAAAGCCACGGCCAAGGCCGGCGCGCGCAGCCCAGCCGGACGGACCAAGACCCCGGCCCTGGACGCCTTCGGACGCGACCTGATTGAACTGGCCAAGACCAACCAGCTCGACCCGGTCATCGGCCGGCGCCGGGAAATTGAACGCCTGCTCCAGGTGCTCTGCCGCCGGACCAAGAATAATCCGGTGCTGTTGGGCGAGGCCGGCGTGGGCAAGACCGCCATCGTCGAAGGCCTGGCCTTGGACATCATCGCCGGCAACATTCCCGACTTATTAAAAGACAAACGCATCGTTATCCTGGACCTGGCCCTGATGGTGGCCGGCACCAAATACCGCGGCCAGTTTGAGGAGCGCATCAAGGCGGTCATGGCCGAGGTCAAGAAAAGCAAGAACATCATCCTGTTTATCGACGAGCTGCATACCTTAGTCGGGGCCGGCGGGGCTGAAGGCGCCATCGACGCCTCCAACGTCCTCAAGCCCGCCCTGTCCCGCGGCGAAATCCAGTGCATCGGCGCCACTACGCTCGATGAATACCGGAAGCACATAGAAAAAGACGGCGCGCTGGAGCGTCGATTCCAGACCATCATCGTTGACCCGCCGACTAAAGACGAGGCGCTCCAGATTCTCAAAGGCCTGAAAGACAAATATGAGGCCCATCACAAGGTCCATTATAGCGACGAAGCCCTTAAGGCATGCGTGGAACTCTCTTCCCGCTACATCACAGGCCGGTATCTGCCGGACAAGGCCATTGACGTCATGGACGAATCCGGCGCCCGGATCCGTCTGCAGGCCAATGTCAAGCCGCCAGACCTGAAAGAACAGGAAGACGTCATCCGCCAGCTGGAAAAGGAAAAAGAAGCGGCCATTGCCGGCCAGGAATTCGAACTGGCCGCGTCCCTGCGCGATAAAATCCAGAAGTCCCGCAAACAAAAAGAGAACGTGCTCAAGGACTGGAAAACCAAGGAAGTGGAAAAGAGCGGCACGGTGGATGAAAATATCATCAGCGAGACCGTGGCCCGGATGACCGGCATCCCGCTGTCCCGGCTGGAAAAGAAGGAGGCCGAACGTCTGCTGAGGCTGGAGGAGGAACTCCACAAAATCGTGGTCAGCCAAGACGAGGCCATCTACGCTATTGCCAAGGCCATTCGCCGGTCGCGTTCCGGACTGAAAGACCCGCGCCGTCCCATCGGCTCATTCATCTTCATCGGCCCGACCGGCTGCGGCAAGACCCTGCTGGCCAAGGCCCTGGCCAAGGTCATGTTCGGCGAGGAAGACGCTTTAATCCAGATTGATATGTCCGAATACATGGAAAAGCACAACGTCTCGCGCTTAATCGGCGCGCCGCCCGGCTATGTCGGCTACGAAGAGGGCGGGCAACTCACCGAGAAAATCCGGCACCGGCCCTATGCCGTGGTTCTGCTTGATGAAATCGAAAAGGCCCACAGCGACGTCTTTAATATGCTCCTCCAGGTCATGGAAGAGGGCCGGCTGACCGACAGTTTCGGACGGCACATCGACTTCAAGAACACTATCTTAATCATGACCTCCAACATCGGGGCCGATGTCATCAAGAACCAATCCTCGCTCGGATTCAAGAAGGCCACGATTGACGCCTCTTACGAAGGCATGAAAAACCTGCTCCTGAAAGAGGTGGAAAAGCACTTCCGGCCCGAATTCCTCAACCGCCTGGACGACACCATCGTCTTCAAGGGCCTGTCCAAAATCGACCTGCGGAAGATTGTGGATATCGAGATGGAACGGGTGATTACCCGGATGAAGGAGCGCGAACTGACGATTTCACTCGAGCCGGATGCCATCGAATTCCTGATTGACCAGGGCTATAACCCGGACTTCGGCGCCCGGCCGCTCAAGCGCAGCATCGAAAAACTCATTGAAGACCCGCTCTCCGAGCAGATTCTCCGGGACGAATACAAGGGCTTCAACATGGTCAAAATCAAGGTCAAGGACGGGCATCTCTACTTCGATGCCTGCCGGACCAATGACGAACCGATGATCTGCAAGACCGCTGAAGAGCCGAAAAAGACATAACAGCATAGAGCACAGAGCGTAGGGTGTTTAGCTATATGCTCCATGCTCTAAGCCCTACGCTGATAAGATGCTCAAACAGCTTATATTGGTCTCCTTAATCATCTTCATTCCGCTGGCCACCCTGGTGCTGGCCGCGGTCTACCATTTCTCGCCGGCCTATCTGAACAACTCCTATTTCGGCGGGTTCCCGGCGCTGCTGACCGCCTTCAGCTCACTCTGCGCCATCTACTGCGTCTGCCTGATTGCCCTGGCCTTCTTTATCAACGACCGGAACAAGGCGCTCTCGGCCAAGAATCAGGCCGCGGCCAAAGGACACGAGGACCTGGCCCGGGAGAACAAGACCCTGTCCGCCAAGGTCGACCTGCTCTCGGCCACCCGCGAGATATCGCTCATCATCACCCACGAGGTCGACTTCCAGAAAATACTGGGCAAGTCCCTGGAAATCATCGCCCAGATGATAAATCCCAAGGAATCCGGGAGTGAAATCACCCTGTTCCTTAAAGACGAGATATCCGGCCGGCTCAGCCCCCAGGCCCAACGCAAAGGCGCGGCCATTGTCTTTGAGGATGATCTGTCAAACCAGCTTGACTGGCGCAATGTCAACGAATCACTGGAACACAGCCGGCTGTTCTTCTCGGCCGACGGCGAGATGCTGGACTTCACCATCCCGCTGGTGGCCGACCGGGACACGGTCGGGGTGTTAAAGGCCAAAATCCCGGCTGGCGCCGTGGCGTCATATGCGGAGTCGCAACCCCCGCCAGTTGGCGGGAATAAACTCCGTCCCGATAATTTCGGGGAGGATTACATCAAACACATGCAGGATAATTTAATGGAGTTAGCGCGTGTTTTAGCCCTGGCCGTCAAGACGCCGATGCTCTATAACCGGGCCATTACCGACGGCCTGACCGGTCTCTATACCAAACGCCACCTCTTCAACGAACTGCCGGTCTATATGGAAATCTCCCGCCGGCACGACACCAAGCTCTCCTTTGTCATGTTTGACATCGACCACTTCAAAAAGGTCAACGACACCTACGGGCACCTGACCGGCGACGCGGTGCTAAAAGGCGTATCCGAAACCCTCAAGGCAACCTTAAGGGCAACGTCCACCGCTTATCGGTATGGCGGAGAGGAAATCGCCATCATCCTGCCGCTCTCATCCAGGGACGACGCCAAGGTCTTTGCCGAACGCCTGCGCAAGAAGATAGAATCGCAGTCATTTGCTTCCCAGTCCGGACAGAAACTCAAGGTCACCATCAGCTTAGGCGCGGCCGAATACTCACCCAAAATGGCCGATTTCAAGGAACTCATCTCCCAGGCCGACACGGCCTTATATAGAGCTAAGCAAGGTGGCCGTAATCAGACCATAGTAATATAAGATTAAGGGCTCTGGCCGGCCCTTTGCAAAGTAAGGGTCGGGAGCACCCCGAAAGCTTTCGGGGAGCGCACTGGGCACTCGCAACTCGAGCTACTGCGAAGAGACCAGAAACAATGAACTATCAGCGAACTGCGAGACCACGAGCGAAGCGAAGTGAGCTAAGCAACCGGAGCGCACGGAAAAGTAAATACGCAGCGAAAGGGTGTCACCGGAGAAAACCCAAAGGCCGCAGCCGGGTGTCCCAGGATAATTAATTTCCTTGACTTTACCGGCTGAAAAAGTATACTAATCATATGCCTGACAAGAAAAAAACCGCCATATTAAAACTCAGACGGGATAATCCCGAGAAGGAACTCGATTTTGAGCTGGCCTACCAGCGTTCCCTGACCGTCCAGGAGCGGTTCCGGATGATGTTCCGCCGCTCCCGCACTATCGCCCGCACCTTATTAAAAAATGGATATATCAGACCTTTTGAAATCACTAAACGCACATAAAGTGCGCTATGTGGTCATCGGCGCCACTGCCTTTCCGGTCTATGGCTACTCGCGGGCCACCATGGATATCGATATTTTCATTAAGCCGACCCGGTCTAACGCCCAGGCCACGCTCCGGGCCCTGAAATCATTCGGCTACGATACCTCAGACCTGTCTCTGGCCGATATGCTGACCAAAAAAGTCCTGATCAGACAATATCTGGTGGAAACCGATATCCATCCCTTTGTCAAGGGGATTTCCTTTGAGCAGGTTTGGAAAAATCGGGTGGAGCATAAAATCGGCAAGACCACGGCCTGCTTTGCCGGATTAGATGATTTGATACAGATGAAGAAATCAGCCGGCCGGGCCAAAGACAAAGAAGACCTCAAGGTGCTCAAGAAACTAAAGACCAAGCCAATCTAATAATCATACCGCGGGGACACACACCAGCTAAACGCAAGGATAGAAAATACAGTATGCAGTATACAGGATAAAGCAATACCCCCTCACCCCGCAGCAGGATACCTAAACTATCCCTTAGTGGAGCCCCTCCCCTACCCCCTAAAACCGATATTTTACCCCTAAAATAGGGGGGGGGATACCCCCCCCCAGGTATCCCACCCTTACCCCCCGGTTATCCCTTCCCCCCCCCCTACTACATATCCCCCAGTAGGGTATTACATATCCCATAGAGGGGTATTGCATATCCCGTAGAGGAGTATTACACTAGTAATTGCAGGGTATTACACTACGGATTGAGGGGTAATTGATATCCCTCTTGAACGACAGGTTATCCCTAATGGGATAGATATCCGTAAATTTCTCCTTGACATAAGGGCGGGGTGCTGGATTGTGTCGCATAGAGCGTATAGTAAAAATGCGGAGTTCGTAAACTCAAAGTGCGAGTAAAAATCCCCCTCACCCGGCCCTCTCCCTCAAGGGGAGAGGGTTAGGGGGCAGGTATTCTTTGTGCCTTAGTGTCTTTTGAGCGCCATAAGCCCAGTGGGTCGGCACAATCGTCAACACCCACTAAGCGCACCGGGTACATGTTACGTTTAATCCGTATGTGGTCGGCCATATAACCTAACGTAAAGACGGAAGAACCAAGGAACGTAAGGACGAAGTACACAAATTACGTAGATGAACGCTGATGATTCTTTGTGTCTTAGTGGCGAAAGATTATTTCTTGTATTTTCCGACGCACAGGGTGGCATTATGCCCGCCGAAGCCGAAGGAGTTGGACAGGGCCGCGTTGACCTCCATCTTGCGCGACTGGTTGGGCACGTAGTCCAGGTCACAGTCCGGGTCCGGGGTCTCGTAATTGATGGTCGGATGGACGATGTTGTCCCGGATGCTCAGGACCACGGCCAGGAGTTCCACCGCGCCGGAGCCACCCAATAAATGGCCTAACATTGATTTGGTGGAGCTGATGGCCAGTTTCCGGGCGTGCGCGCCGAATAACTTCTTTATCGCCTTGGTCTCAGTCAGGTCGTTGTAAGCGGTCGAGGTGCCGTGGGCGTTGATATATGAAACCTGTTCGGGTTTGAGCCCGGCATCGTCCAAAGCCAGTTTCATGGTCATCATGGCGCCGTCGCCCTCGGGGTCAGGGGCGGTGATGTGATAGCCGTCGTCGTTCATGCCGAAGCCGAGCATCTCGGCGTGGATTCTGGCGCCGCGGGCTTGGGCGTGCTCCAGGGTTTCGAATATGAATACTCCGGACCCTTCACCCATGACGAATCCGTCCCGGTTCTTGTCAAAGGGCCGGGATGCTTTTTCCGGGACGTCGTTGCGGGTGGAGAGCGCTTTTAATGATGCGAATCCGGCCATGCCCAGGCCGGTAATGGCCGCCTCAGAGCCGCCGGTGATAATCATGTCAGCCAGTCCCATCTGGATAATCTTGAAGGCCACGCCGATGGCGTGGTTGGACGAGGCGCAGGCGCTGGCCACGGAGAAATTCGGGCCCTTGAGACCGTAGTGGATGGCCACCTGGCCGGACGCGGAATTCATCATGACCTTAGGGATGGTAAAGGGCGAGACCCGGGACGGCCCCTTTTGGATTAGCCTGGTCTGCTGTTCCCCGAACTCGACAAATCCACCCACCCCGGAGCCGATGATGCAGCCGACCCGGTGCGGGTTTTCCCTGGTAAAATCGACGCCCGCGTCCTTGACGGCCTGGATGGCCGCCACCAGTCCGAACTGGGCGAACCGGTCCAGGCGCTTGGCCTGGGGCACCGGGAAATAATTGTCCGTATTGAAATTCTTGACCTCGCAGGCGAAGTTGACGTCAAAGCCGGTGGTGTCAAAGGCCGTAATCTTGGCCGCGCCGCTTTTGCCGGCCAGCAGCGCCTGCCAGGTCTCCTCGGCCGTATGGCCCAGCGAAGTCACCCCGCCCAGGCCGGTGATAACAACCCTTTGCTTAGATTCGCTCCGCTCAATACAAGTTTGCATTTTACTCCACCCCGTTACAAATCGCACTAAAACAGATAAGGGGTATTCCCCGCTGTAACGCCGGAGAATACCCCTATATAATTTTATACCTTGGTAGCCAGGGCGCCTTCGATGTATTTTACCGCGTCGCCCACGGTCTGGATTTTCTCCGCCTCTTCATCCGGGATGGACAGGCCGAACGATTCTTCCATTTCCATAATCAGTTCCACCTGGTCCAGGGAATCGGCGCCTAAATCGTTGACGAATGACGTTCCGATCGAAACCTTTTCCTTGGCCACGCCCAACTGCTTGCAGATAATCTCCGTTACCTTGTCTTGTATTTCCTGCTTTGTTGGCATCTTCTCTCCTCCTTTTTCAGTTACAATAAGTAGATTCGCCTTGGCTCACTATAAACCGTTAATAACTGGTTTTTACGGGTCAACCCCGTTAGAGATAGGCCATCCCTTCGGGATGGCCGTGTATTACGTATTTTTCTTATAATACAAGTTGTCGCCTGATTTTGTCGTATAATTCCGATTACTAATAGCAATCATCTCTAACGGGGTCAAGGTTTTTGGCAAATTTTATATAAAAACGGGGTTGGCTTGATTATTCAATGACCATCAGGACGGTTTCGGTATCTACGACCTGGCCTTCTTTTACCTTTACTTCCTTGACCGTGCCAGCGGCGGGCGCGGGCATATCCATTTCCATCTTCATGGCTTCAAAGACGAGGAGGGACTGGTTTTCGGCCACCTGGGCGCCGACGGCCACGTTGATTTTCACGATCTTACCGCCGATCGGGGGTCTGACATCTGCCATATTCTGTTTACTCCTTATCCCGCCCTTGCCCCGTTAGAGGCGAACACAACCAAACAAATACCCTTATGCCTGACTTTAACGCCTCGCTAGCGAACGCTTCTAACGGGGTTTGCAGGATGATTGATTAACTGTATCTTAATAAGGTATCCCGGGCAAGTATTTTCGGTATTTATTTCCAAGCCGGGGATTCTATTTTTTACCGGCCATCAGGTCAACCCCGCACATAACAGACAGGACACCCCAAAATCCTGCTTTTTCCGCCCTGAATGCTTTTTATTGCGTGGTTTTCTAACACTATTTATGTGCGGGGTCAACATATTGCTCAATAATTTTTCCCACCATATGCCGGGCGTCGAAATTGGGGAAGATGAGTTTTTGGCCGTTCGCTCCCATCTGCCGGGCCTGGTCCGGGTTTTTCAGCAGGAAGATAATGGCCTGGGCCATCTGGTCCAGGGATTCCTTGGTCTGCTTGGCCGAGACCGGGGCCGGTATCAGGAATCCGGTTTGGGAGCTGATAACCAGTTCCCGGGCGCCGTCCACGTCGAATGACACCACCGGCTTGCCCAGTGAAAACGACTGCGGAATGGTCCGGGCCAGGCCTTCCCTTAATGACGGATGGACCAGAATGTCAATGGCCTGAATCATGGAGGGAATCCGGTCCGGCGGGACCAGCCCGGTGAAGACAAACCAATCCTCCAGTCCCCGGCCATTGATCTCCCTTTTTATCCGGCCGCTTAACGACCCGTCGCCCACGAACAGGAATTTCACCTCGGGCACGGCGCGGATAATCCGGACGGCGATTTGCAGGACATATTCGTGGCCCTTGAGCGGGAACAGCCGGGCAATCGTGCCGACCACCTTATGGCGGCTTTCCAATCCCAGCCGGCGCCGAACTGTTTCCTGGGACTCCGTCACCTTGAATTTATCCAGTTCCAGGGCGCTGTAGATGGTGGTGTATTTTTCGGGCGTGCCGATACCGGCCTTGAGCGACTGGGCGGTCATGGCGTCAGCCACGCTGATGAATTTGCTGGTCACCCAAGAAGCGGTCTTTTCCGCCAGGATGTAGAGGAAATTAACCAGCTTATTCTGGTAGGGATAAAACGACAGCCCGTGCAGGGTATGGACGATAATCTTGACGCCGGACAGGAATGCGGCCCAGCGGCCCAGGATGCCGGCCTTGGCGCTGTGGGTATGGACGATATCGGGCTTCAGGCGGCGCATCAGGATAAGCAGTTTGATAAAGGCGATGATTTCCAGGAAGGGATTGATATTCCGGCGCAGCTCCGGGACGATAATCAGTTCCACGCCGCTGTCCTTGACCCGCTTGATAAGCTCGCCCTCCGGGCCCAGGGCCGGGCCGGAAATCAGGACCACCTTGTATTCCGGGCGGGTCTGCAGACCCTCCACGGTCAGGATGGTGTTTTCCTGCGCGCCGCCCAGAATCAGCCGGGTGATGATGTGGACCACGGTTATCGGAGCATCTTTTTTTATCATTTACTATAACTTTATCGGTATTTTTGTATAATAACAAGAGTAATCGCAGTCAATTATTTGAGGGTTATTCCGTTATGCGTTCTATCAAACAACTGTCATTAAAGGAACTCAAGGCCTGGCTTAAGGATAACCAGGAGCCGGCCTATCGGGCCGAACAGATATTCCACTGGCTTTATTCGGATGGTGTGCGCGGTTTTGACGGAATGACCAACCTGTCCGCGCCCTTGCGGGAAAAACTGGCCGGGCAGTTTGACATCTCGCCGCTTAAATTGAGCAACAAACTGGTGTCATTTATCGATAACACCGAGAAATACCTGCTGGAACTGCCGGACGGCCGGACCATCGAGAGCGTGGTCATGCCATACCCAAGGCGCTGCACCATCTGCATCTCTACCCAGGTGGGTTGCCGGTTCCACTGCGTCTTCTGCGCCAGCGGAAAAAAGGGACTGATTCGCAATCTGGCCGTAGACGAGATACTGGAGCAGGTTGTTCTGGGCAAGCAGGAAGACCACCAGATTACCCACATCGTGTTCATGGGCATGGGCGAGCCGCTGGATAACCTGGATAATGTCATCAAGGCCATCGGGGTGTTTAATGACCCGAACGCCTTTAATATCGGGGCCCGCCGGATGACCATCTCGACCTGCGGAATTCCGTCCGGAATCCGGAAACTGATGAGCCTGCACCTGCAGGTGGAATTGTCGGTCTCGTTACACGCGGCCAACGATGCGCTGCGCTCCCGGCTGATGCCGATAAACAAGCAATACCCGCTGAAATCACTGATAAGGGAATTGAAGGAATATATCAAGCAGACCAACCGCCAGGTGACCTTTGAATATATCATGATCGACAAACTTAACTCATCCGATAAGGATGCGCTGGAGCTGGCCCGGCTGCTCAAGGGGATGGAATGCAAGGTTAACCTGATTCCGTTTAACACCACCAGCGCGGCCCGGGATTTTAAGCCGCCCATCGCATCGGAAATAAAGCGGTTTCAGAAGACCTTAGCGACCGAGGGCGTAAAGAATACCCTGCGCGATTCCCGGGGCGCGGATATCCAGGGCGCCTGCGGGCAATTGAGCTTGTCAACCAGATGATGAACCCCGCACATAAGCTTGTGCAGTAGCAGTGGTAACGGATTTGTGACAAGCGACTATTAGAAATATTTATTGAAAGCGTAAATTTATGAGCGGGGTAAAGATATTAGGCATCGATTACGGCAAGAAGCGCATCGGACTGGCTATCAGCGTGCCGGGCACCAGTTTCGCCGTGGGCTATAAGATTCTGGAGGTTGATCCGGCCGAACCGCCGGTTTCGGTGATAGAAAATATCCGGGAGATTGTCGGCAAGGAGCACATCTCAGCGCTGGTCATCGGGCTGCCCAAGCAATTTGACAATACGCTGGGCATCGCCGGCAAAGAGGTGATGCGCTTTGCCGATGAGGTTAAGAAAAATATTGCCGTTCCGGTGGTCATGTGGGATGAAAGACTGACCTCCAAGCAGGCCGAGGTGTTATTGCGGGATGTCAACATGTCGCATAAGGACAAGCGCGAGCAGGTTAATGTCACGGCGGCCCAGGTGATGCTTCAAAGCTACCTGGACGCCCAAGCCAGCCGGGTCCCGGCCGACGCACCCGAAGGGACCGCCCCGAAAGCATTCGGGGAACCCGAACCGAATGAAAAGGAACATGAGTCACCCCATTAGAAGTGACAATAGCGGAGAGAAAATGATGGCACAAAGATTTAAACCTGATATTACGGACACTTCTAACGGGGTAAACGATTACCAGCAGGTAAAAAAGAGTTATCAATCAGCTGATTTGGCCAACCGCTACGATAAAAAGCGGTTCAAGGAATCGGCCCGCAAGCAATTGCTCAACCGCCAGCTGATGACCGCCCTGACCGGCGTGTTAAATTACGCCGGAACAAACGGCTGCCGGATTGATTCGGTGCTGGACATGCCCTGCGGGACCGGCCGGGCGTTTTCCACGCTGCTGAATAAGGGCATCAGGTTTATCGGGGCGGATATCTCCCTGGAAATGATGCTCCAATCGCGGTCTATCCCGGACGCCAAGGATGCGCCGCTGGTCCAGTGCGACGGAGCCCGGATGCCGTTCAAGAACGGTAGTTTCGACGCCATCGCTTCCCTGCGTTTCCTAACCACGTTTATTCCGCAGGAGGCGCGGGCGCCGATTTTCCGGGAGATGAGCCGGGTCAGCCGGGGCTGGGTCATAATCGAGTGCCGGCACGAAAATATCCTGAGCATTGTGGGCGAATGGATATTCCAAAACATCCTGCGCCGGCCGCCCAGGTTCAATTATTTCTCGCGGGACGCCATCAAACAGGAGCTGGAACAAGCCGGGATAAAACTAGAAAAGGTTTACTGCCCTTACGGCTTGTCCTCAAACAAATGGCTGCTGCTCGGGCGGGTGATGCCCGGCTGCTGTAATAAAACATGAACGCCTTTAGCAATAAGATAAAATGGCGCCACGTGTTTATAAATAACGCCCTGCCCAAACAGTTCAAGATAAGCGCCATAGCCATCTTCGGCCTGTTAGTCTGCTACGCCCTGCTGCGCCTGGGGTTTTTCCTGGCCAATCGCGGGTTCTTTGTTGATGTCAGCGCCGGTGAAATTCTGTGGTCTTTTATCTACGGCCTGCGGTTTGACATCTCGGCTCTGCTGATGATTAACGGCGCGCTGTTATTATTGTATAACTTCCCGGGCAACCCGGCGGCGCGCTGGCCCTGGTTCAGATTGGGATTGCTTCTGCTTTTCTGGCTGGCCAATCTGGTATTTATCGGGCTTAACCTGTCCGATTACATCTATTTTCCGACCATCCAGCGCCGGCTGATGTCAGAAATCTACACCATCCTGCCGGACATTCTGCGCATGCTGCCTTCGACGCTCCTGGAATACTATTATATGGTCCTGTTGCTGCTGGCCGGCGGCGCCGGATTTGTATTCGCGAGTTTGTGGTTATTCCGAAAGGCGGATAAGTTATTTGCCTACAGCCCCAATATCTTAAAGGAAAGCGCCTGGCTGGTTGTGATAATATTGCTGCTGATGCTGGGAATCCGGGGCGGCCTGCAATCCCGGCCCATCCGCCCGGCCCACGCATTTTTTTCGGCCAACCGCAGCACCGGATACCTGACCCTGAATTCCTCTTTCACCATCTTAAGAAGCCTGACCCAGACCAACCTGCCCAGTTACAAACTCATGCCCGCAGACGAGGCGCTGAAGACCGTGCAGGCCATGCTCAAGGCCGATAACGAGCAGATACTCGACCCGCAATATCCGTTCCTGAGACAGCGGTCATCGGCCGGCCACCCCGGGAAACCCAATGTAGTGGTGTTTATTTTGGAGAGTTGGACAGCCGATTATTGCCAGAGCGTTTCCGGACAGTCAACAGCCATGCCGTTCTTCGACAGCCTGACTGACCAGGGCATGCTCTTCACCAATTTCCTGGCCAACGGCCAGCGTTCGATTATCGCCCAGACGTCAATCCTGACGTCCATTCCGGGGTTTTTCTCGACCAATCTGCGCGGGTCTAAAAAGGTCATGATCGGCTCGCAATCCGAGATGAACCGGTTTCTGGGTTTGGGAACCATTCTGATGAAAGAAGGCTACGCCACCTCGTTCCATCACGGAGCCAAGACCGGCTCGATGGGTTTTGACGCCTATTCCAGGCTGGCCGGATTTTCCAATTATTACGGCAAGGAGGATTACCCAAACCTGACCGCCAGCGCCACGGACGGCACCTGGGGCGTCTGGGATGAGGAATTTTTCCTGGATTCCCTGCGCCGGATGGACGGATTCAAAGAGCCGTTCTGTTCGGTGGTGTTCTCGCTGACCTCGCACGACCCGTTCCCGATTCCGGAGCGCCGGCAATCCCTGTTCAGCCAATATTCCAATGAAACCAAATTCCAGCGGGTGCTCCGCTATACCGATTATTCGCTCCAGCAATTCTTTAACGCGGCCCAAAATAAACCCTGGTTCAAGAATACGATATTTATCATCACCGGCGACCACACCAATTATTCCCGGCCCAATATCCTGCGTTCGTATTATCACGTCCCGCTCCTGATTTACGCGCCCGGTATTATCAAGCCCCAACGCTGTAACCAGATTGGCTCGCAGGTGGATATTCTGCCCACCATCCTGGACCTGTTGTCGATTCCCACCGTCCACGCCTCAATGGGCCGCTCGCTCCTGGACACAACCAAGACCCATTATGCCGTGATGACCGAAGGCGCGTATTGCGTTATATTTGACGACTGCTTTGTCCTGCTGGACGACCTGGAAAAGACCACCGGGCTGTTTGATTATCACGCCGACCCTTATCTTAAGGATAACCTGCTGACCCGGGATCCGGAAACGGCCCGGAAATTAAAGCATCATCTCTACGCCTATATCCAGGAGGTGACCTACGCCATAACCAATGATAAGGTCTGCCGGGACGAGGATATTAAAATCAATAAGCCGGAAGGAACCAAATGAAGAATAAAAGATTACTCTGGCTGGGCCTTTTAATATTTAACCTAATCGTTATTGCTTTTTTGCTGGCGGTAATTCACGTCCACTCTGACTATGCAAATACACCGCCTAATAATTTTATAGGGAACAACTCTTTTCATCAACCCATAAACTCAGGAGGCGGACATCCGTTTACATTCCTGGTCATCGGCGACAGCCGCGCCAAAAAGACCTCGGAACACCTGATAAAACTGGCCCGTGCCAAAGGTGAGCCGGCATTTATGGTTATGAACGGTGATTTTGTCTGGCGGCCGGGCATCTGGAACCACCGGTTCTTCCTGACCCGGATGCTCAACGTAATCAAGCCGTCCTTCCCGGTCTTCCTGGTCCCGGGTAATCATGAAATCAGCGATTATGGCAATCCGGGAGACCCGGGAATGGAAAACCCCGAACGCCAGGTAACAAGCCAGGTTTATGAGATGCTCTACGGACCGAGGAATCTTGATTTCGTTTATAACAACTGCCTGTTTATCATCTGCGACGGAAGCGACCGCAGCCCGGTGAATTATCTTGATTATCTCCGGGATGTCTTGTCCAAAAAGGCATTGGGGAAAAAATATATCTTCGTCTTTACCCACTACCCGCCCAAAGGACTGGATGCCGTCATCAAAAAGGCCTGCCTGCCTGACGAGCAGGAATTCTTCGCCCTGATGGAACAATACAAGGTCAATTACTGCTTCTTCGGCCACCATCACGGCTACTGGAAGGGCGAGCGTAACAGCACGACCTACATCATCAGCGGCGGCGGCGGCACCCGGCTGGAGCCGCATATCCCGGACAAGCTCCATCATATCCTGCGGATGACCGTCGGTCCAGACAAGATTAGCGAAGAGAAGATTACCAGCCCGGCCCAAAGCAATCTGGGAAACTGGTTCGGGGAAACCGCCTTTACTTATATTTTCCCGGTTATCGATACGAACGGCTGGGCGCTTTATATCATTCTGGTTGTTTTCATGCTTGATAGCGGGATGGCGTTTTTCCTGTTCCGCAGGGCCGCCCCAAAACCACGGCTGGACGGCCTCAAGTCACCCGAATAAATGAATTATCTGTTCAAAACCAATTTCGGCTGGTGCGGGATTTCTGCGGATGAAAATGTTATCCGAAGAATCGTCCTGCCTTCGCATAATAAGCGCCTGGTATTGCAGAGACTGAATAAACCCAATCGCGTCCATAAAAATAATTCCGGTCTGGCGCCGGCGATAACCGGGCTGCTTAAAGACCTGATCCGGTATTTTAATGGAGAAAAGGTTGACTTCAATAACCCGGCAAGATATATAAGCGGTTTAACCGATGCGAGTGATTTTGAAAGGGCGGTATATCAGACTTTAATATCAATTCCTTACGGCCGGGTGAGGTCTTACCAATGGGTGGCGCAACGGGCCGGGCATCCCAAGGCCGGCCGGGCCGTGGGCAATGCCCTGGCTAAAAATCCGCTGCCCATTATCATACCCTGCCACCGGGTGATTAAATCAGACGACTCGCTGGGCAATTTCTCCGCGCTGGGCGGAACCGGGCTGAAGAAAAAACTCCTGGAGCTGGAGAAGGCGTTCCCGCCCCGTCCCGACGGGATCCCTGCCGAGAAAGGAATTCGGGGTGACAAAGGAAAGGTATTAAGTTGCGTCATATGATAAAGAAAGAAGTCCTGGATATCCTGGCCTGTCCGCTCTGCAAGGCGGACGTGAAATTAGAGGGACTGACGCTGACCTGCGCCAATCCACAGTGCCTGTGCCGTTATCGGATAGAGGATGACATCCCGATAATGCTGATAGACGAGGCCGGACGCCCCTGCCCCAAGTGCGGCGCGCAGCGGGATTGGCTGGAAGAACAAAACCTGCTTAAATGCCCTAAGTGCGCTTGTGAATTAAGCGCTTCCTAAAATTATGGATAAACGAACTGTTTTATTTATTCTGCTCACGGTGGTTATCTGGTTTTTATATATCCAGTTCGTGGCGCCCCGGCCACAACCACCGGTTGTCACCAGAGAAATTACCGAAAATGATACGGTTACGGCGGCGGGCGAAATGACGCCAACCCGGAAAGCGCTCATCTCCGCCCCGGAAAAAACCGGGACCGCCTTCCGCCAACCCGCCAATATCGAGCCCAGGCAAAAGGTGCTGGAGAATAATTATATCAAAGTAACCCTTTCCAATAAAGGCGCGGCTATAGAATCCCTCGTCCTCAAACAATACAAGTCGGCCCGGCTGGCCCTGTCATCAGAATCTTCCGGCCAATTATCCCTTATAAATACAGCCTACCCTTCTAAATACGCCCTTTCCCTCAAACATCTAAATTCCACCGATGACCTCGAATCCGGGCTTTGGGAGGTGGTAACAGAAACCGCTTTTTCTGTAAAATTCCGTTATACGACACCGCAGGGACTAATTATTTATAAGTTATTTTCCCTGGATAAATACAATTATGCCCTGGATTTCTCAATCAATCTGGAAAATATTTCCGGCAGCCCCATTACCTCAACCCTGCTCATCCAGGGCGTGGACACCATGCCTCCAGAGTCATATAATGCAACGGATGTTACCGGATTATACTCCTATACCGACCCGCCGATTACGGATACCGTCCGGGGCGAAAAAACCGACCTGAACGCCGAAGACGGGCAGATCAAATGGTATCTGGAACAGCCCGCCCCGTCTACGATGAAAAAGGACATGAAGAAAAAGAACAGCACATCCTTTACTTTGGTCCGGGGGCAAGATAATGTTTACTGGACCGGTATTACCAACAAATATTTTTCCTCTATTCTCGTACCGGCATCCGTAGCCGACATCAGCATCTACGGTTTTAACGTCCGTGAATGCCCGGCCTTACCCAATAATTCCAGCCCATATTCAAACCTGGACTTCTATATCCAGACCCGGGATTTCGTCCTTAATCCCAAAGAAGCGAAGAATCTGGATTTCCTGTTTTATGCCGGCCCGAAAAAAGCATCTGATTTGGCCGTGTTTTCCCATCTGGGATTCGATAAATTGCTGTCCTACGGCTGGTTCGGGTTCATCAGCAAGCTTCTCCTTTTGATACTGGGCGGACTGTTCGGGCTCTTCAAGAATTACGGCATTGCGGTCATCTTCCTTACCATTGTGGTAAAGGTGCTTATGTTCCCGATTACTAAAAAGGGCCAGGTCTCCATGTATCACCTCCAGAAGCTCCAACCCCGCATCAAGGCCCTGCAGGAACAATATAAAAACGACAAGCGCAGGTTTGGCGAGGAGCAGCTGAAGCTGTTTAAGGAGTTTGGGGTTAATCCATTGAGCGGCTGCCTGCCCATGCTCCTTCAGATACCGGTCTTTATCGGCCTCTACTGGGCGCTGGCTCAGGCCATTGAATTGCGCCAGTCGCCCTTTATGCTCTGGATTACCGACCTGTCCCAGCCGGACCAGCTGTGCAAACTGCCGTTTCCGATTCTGGGCGCGCATTATCTCCACGTCCTGCCCCTGATTATGACCGTTTCCTGGCTGGTCCAGTCGCTCACCCAGCCCAAATCGCCCGACCCGCAGGCCCGTCAACAGCAGAAGATGTTCCTGTTCATGCCCCTGGTTTTTGGCATCATGTTCTATAGCGTCCCTTCGGGCCTGACCCTGTACTGGTTCACTAGCACGCTCCTGGGCATCGCGGAACAAATCCTGATTAAGAAATATTATTTCAGATAATAATTGGCAAGCGGATTAAGCGGATTTTTACCCGGTAATCCGCTTACGTGTTTATGGACGATACCATCATCGCCGTTTCCAGCCCGAGCGGGAATTCACTCAAAGGCATCATCCGCCTTTCCGGCAGCCGGGCATTCAGTCTGGTCCAAAGGGCTATCAATAAAAGGATCCTCTGGGAAAATATCTGGCGTTCTCTTGATGTCACCCTTAATATAAATCAATCAAAGATTCCGGCGACCCTGTTTCTGATGCCGGCGCCCCGCTCCTACACCCGCGAAGACGTGGTGGAAATCCATGTCCCGGGTTCAAGGATCCTACTGGAAATCCTGGTGGAATATTTTACCCGAAAAGGCGCCCGCCTGGCCCGGCCCGGCGAATTCACCCAACGCGCCTTTCTTAACGGACGGCTTAATCTAACCCAGGCCAAGGCGGTCTTGGATATCATCCACGCATCGTCCGAACAGGAACACCGCCTGGCCGTAAACCAACTGAATCAGTACGCCTTCCGCCATATTAAAGAAATAAACCAGCACCTGCTTGAACTGGCTTGCCAAATAGAGCTGACGCTTGATTTCTCTGACCAGGGGGTGGAAATCATCCCGCCCCAGCAGATAAAAACATCCCTCAAACGCATTATCGCCGACATAAATAAAATCCTGCAGGAATCCTCCGGCCGTTCCGCAGGTGCGGACGGAATCTCTCTGGTTCTGTGCGGCCGGCCCAATACCGGGAAATCCAGTTTATTCAACTGCCTGGTCAAGGATCGGAGGAATATCGTCTCGCCGGTTCCCGGCACCACCCATGATTATATAGAAGGTACGTTCTCTTACAGAAATACCGAATTTAGGATATTTGATACGGCTGGGATAGACAGGCCAACAGCCGAAACGCCACTTCCAATGAGACAAGCAGATATTTATTTGTTAGTCATTGACTCGTCTATCGGTGTAACCAAACAAGACCAGGCCACTCTCAAGCGCCTTAATCCATCCAAAACCATTTTGGTTGCTAATAAAACAGATTTATTCCCCAAGAATTCCACATTCCACATCCCGCATTCCGCATTTTATAAGTGTTCCGCCCGCACCGGCTCCGGCATTATTGCACTCAAAGACTCGCTCGTAAAAAAGATCAAAGCCGCGCCGCCCGAACGCGCATCCAGCCGGACGCTCATTAACCTGCGCCGGCAGGAAACCCTGGTCTCCTGTCTGAAATCACTAAACCAGGCATTGACCGGGGTAAACAACCTGACCTCTTACGAATTCGTTGCGCTGGACCTGAAGGACGCGCTGGAACGATTAAATATGGCGCTGGGAGATTTCGCTGCCGGAAAACACTTGGCGGCTGACGACATCCTAAACAACATCTTCTCCGGATTTTGTATCGGAAAATAATTCGGCGGGGTGTCTCCATAATTTGGGGCTTCATTCCACGGAGCTGATGTTGTATTTTTGGAGATTCGCCATCGCGGTCTCTGCGGAGTTTGAGATGTAAGCTGCGCGTGGTTGGGCACGGAGCATATTTATAAGAAAGCCAGGAAGGCCGGAGTTTCGCTGGGCGATCTCAGTAGGGTTTTTGGTTTCCCGGTTTCTTTATAGAAACTACTTTCCTTCCTTGGCCTTTTCAATCTCCTCCGCCGGCACGCCGAGTTGTTGTAAGGCGTCTTGGGCGGCCTGGCGCACGTATTCATTTTTGTGGGTAAGCAGTTTTTTAATGTCCGGAATCGCTTCTTGGGCGTCAAGTTCCCCCAGGGCGTCAACCGCATCCTGGATGACCGTAATTTCTTTGTCTTTTAATAACCGGGTTATATCCGGTATGGCGGCCCTAATTTCAAGCTGGCAGAGTATGGAGGTCGCGCAGCTGCGCACGTCCGAATTTTTATCTTTTAATAACCCGGTTACTTCTGAAATATCCCGGTCGGAAAGGTAATTAAATTTAACCAGCGTATTGGCCGCTTTATACCTGACTGTCATTTCCCGGTCTTTTAACATCAGGATGATATTGGGAATCGCCTCCCGGGCTTTGAGTTCATAAAGAATATTAATGACCTCAAGGCGCACCGCCGAATCTTCGTCGTTTAATAATCTGACCAGGTCCAGAATCAACTCCCGGGCCTTGAGCCGAATAATAGCCTGGGAGGCATAATAACGGTCTCCCATTTTCTTGCTTTTTAGCAATGTCAGGGCCTGCTTGGCGCTCAGGTTGGCCCGAGGGTCTTCCTGACGCTGCCTGGACCAGTTGAAAGTATCCCAGTTCTGGACCGGCTTTTTTGGTTGTTCATCCTCCAAATTAAATTCGGGAATCAGCATAAGTATCAGCAGTCCGAGCGCAAGAAGGAATATCTCAAACATCAGGGCCAGCACTCCGACAATCATCCAGGCGGAGAAGAAACCCCGTTCTTTTTTACCGGGTTGAACTACACGCCAATATGAATTGAGCGTTTGCTGGATCAGTATCATGGGAATGACATTGAGGATAAACAGAAAGCTTAAGTCAGTACCCAGAATCAGGGTTCCGACATAGTTTACTACGAGAATGTTGATAACAATTATCATTATTATGCACAGTCCCGGTGAATGGGTCTTCTGTATCTTGGCCATTTTGGCCATACTTTTGATATTGCTGAACTGCTCGGAAAGAAGTATCAAATTGTATATCGGAACTATCAGGCCGACGGTGCGCCAGCCCGGGCGGATGCGCGAATAAAGTTTGTGCGTCTTAATCTGCTTCCAGTTCCGGTAGCACCAATAAATAAAATAAAGTCCAAGAGTGGCGAGGTAGAATACCACCAGGTGCGAGATGGGCAGGACAGGGGAATATTGGTTGGCTTGGGCGTCCGGCCGGTAGGACGCGGCCAGCGGAGGCGCCTGAGTTACGGATTTCGCTTCTTCCATACTAACGGCTGTTTACCAAATCCGGCCGGGATTGTCAAGGTTACCGGGATGCGGGATAATTAAACATGATTGTTGATTTTCCCTGTTGTTATGCTATGCTCTGGCATATGCTAAATTTTTTTAAATCAGGGCTAGCTGAGCTGAACCGGGAGGGACTGTTGCGCAAACCAAGGGTGATTTCGGCCATTGACGGCACGCGGGTTAAGATAGACGGTAAATGGCTGGTTTCGTTCTGCTCCAATGATTATCTGGGCCTGGCCCAGCATCCAGCCTTGAAGCGAGCGATGATTGAGGCAACCAAAAAATTCGGGACCGGGGCCGGCGCGGCCCGCCTGTTGTCCGGAACCACCGCCCTGCACCAGGAACTGGAACAAAAGATTGCTAAGTTCAAGCATGTGGACGACGCCTTACTTTTTACCTCCGGCTATGCGACTAATTTGGGTGTGATTACCACGCTCATTAATAGGAATGATATAATTTTCTGCGATGAATTGAATCATGCCAGCTTGGTGGATTCAGCTCGTCTGACCAAGGCCCAGCTCCATATTTATCGCCATCGCGATATGGCGCATTTGGAGTCACTCTTGAAACGCGTATCACGCATCCCTCATCGCGCATCCCGTTATATTATTTCGGACGCTATCTTCAGCATGGACGGAGACGGCGCGCCGCTAAAGGAGATGGTCCGTCTGGCTAAAAAGTATAGGGCATATACACTTGTGGACGAGGCGCACGGCACCGGAGTCTTTGGCAAAACCGGACGGGGCTGGTGCGAAGAATTGGGGCTGGAAAAAAAGATAGCTGTTATCATCGGCACGGCCAGTAAGGCGCTGGGTTCGCTGGGTGGTTTTGTGGCCGGTCCGCAGGCTCTGATAGATTATATCCGGAACAAGTCCCGGCCGTTCATTTTCACCACGGCCCTGCCTCCGGGCACCTGCGCGGCGACTATTACAGCCCTGAAGATACTGCGCCAAGAACCAAACTTAAGAAAACGGCTCTGGGCCAATACGGATTATATCAAGTCGCGGCTGGAA
Source organism: Planctomycetota bacterium (assembly GCA_016235865.1). Taxonomy (NCBI): domain Bacteria; kingdom Pseudomonadati; phylum Planctomycetota; species Planctomycetota bacterium. Next base: position 464,698 of record JACRIK010000003.1, read on the forward strand.
GAAATGGAATTCAATCTCAGAGGCTCAGTTTCTTCGATTATCCCGATAATGATCGGCGATACGAAACAGACCGTGGTTATTTCCCAAATGCTTTGGAATAAAGGGTTTTATGTGCCGGCCATCCGACCGCCCACCGTGCCCCAGGGCCAGAGCCGGCTGCGCCTGACCATCACGGCCATGCATACCAGAGAACAAATGGATGGGCTGTTAAGAGAGCTAAGCAAAGCGTGACCACGAGCACCGAAGGGGCGGAACGCATTAGGACGCAGATTTTCGCAGATAAATACTGACAATAATTTACATCCTGAAAATCCTCTAAATCAGCGTGCATCCGCGTTCTATGCTGTTAAATTTGCGCACGGAAATGAGAAAGCCCCCCGCCCGGACGGGCGGGGGGCTTATGGGTTTGGGATTTACTTTGATACGCCGAAGTCGACTACTTCCATGACTACCTTGCCCGCCATTTCCTTGCGGACTTCGAAGCCCGGAACGTCGTCGCTGGTCCATGCCTTGACCAAGGTCGCGGCATTACCCATAGTGTATGTTTTTTCCAGACAGGTGCAATTTACCTTTTTACCTGCCACGTCGAGGGTTGCCGGTGTGCCCTGGTTTTTAGGCACCAGCACCGGTTGTAAGGACACTTCCTGGGTGGATTTCTTCTCCCATTTTTCGCCTTCCAGCTGGGAAATCTCTATGGTAGCCTTTTCCTTGGTGGCGTCCACTACGGTGTATTTCTGCTGGATTTCCTTTTGGTCTTCGGGGTTGAGAATTTTGTATTGAACCCAGGAACCTTTGCCGAATTTGGCCCAGGCGTTTTTGGGTTCGGTCACCTCTGCCAGAGTAGGCGTCTTGCCTTCCAGCCCGAAGTCAACCGCCTGCCAAACAACCTTGCCGCCCATCTCGCGCTGAACCAGTCCGCCCGGAATCTCGTCGCACATCCAAGCCTTCATGGTGGTGGATGTTTCGTTCATCTTGTAGGTCATATCCGCCACTTTGCAGGAAACCCCCTTGGCGCCGACCTTGACGGTTTCGGTGGTGCTGGGCTTGCTGGCCGGTTTGGCTAACGGGAACAGGGATACCTTTTCCATCCCAATCTTGTCCCATTTGTCGTTCACCTTTACGGCCGTAACGACAACCGCCTCGCCCCGCGCGATTTGATGGATGGATTGCCTGTATTCGTTGGCGCTGCCATCCATCGGATTAACCACCTGGTATTGAACCCAGGCCCCTTCGTTGAATCCGGCCCAGGGCGCTTTTACCTGGTTCGGTCCGGGCGTCAGTGTTATTTCACCCGGCATCTTGGCCGACTGGCAGCCGACAACCAGCAATGCGATAAACATGCTGAGTATAAGCCAGTTTTTCATTATTCTCACCCCCTTTCATCTTGACGGATTATACGCATAATACGCGACTAAATCAAGTATTTACGCAAAATTGTTGACTTTTCCTCCGTAACGAGTTATATTGCGGAAAAAGGAGAGTTATTATTATGCCTAAGATAAAAAACAATAAACGCAAGGAGTTGAGGTTTTCCATCCAGGATGGCAAGGCGCAGATGGAAAGTAACGGTGGCATTTTCGCCTTCCTGACCGGCGCGCCGGCGGCACTGCCCATTGTCAACCTGAGCACCACGGGCTTGCGGCTGCTGTCCAAGAAAAAAATGGCGGTGGGCGACAAGCTGTCGCTTAATATCATGATACCATTGCTTGGCGCCAAGCCGTTAAAACTGGCGGGTTCAGTGGCCTGGGTCAAGACCTTTGCCATATTCGACGAGTACATGGTCGGGGTCAAGTTCGCCGAGTTGAGAGGCGATACCCGTAAACGCCTGCAGAACCTGGCAGATTTCCTGGGCACCCGCATCCAACCAAATCGCACGATTGTCTTTAAGGAAATGAAAAAAAAGGCCAATTCCTGCGTGGTCTGCCAGTTCGCCGACAAGCAGCAGAAGGGTTCGCCTACTTTCAAGATAACATCAAGCATGCCCGGACTGTAGCCGGGGCATTCTGCTAGGATTGCTTAACAGCGCGTAGCCCAGCCATTCGGCGGGATAACTCACAAATAGCTTACTTCGTTCGTACTGCAAGTAATAAATCCACGCCTAATTCCCCGAAGAGCCGGTACAATTCAATCATCGGTAGGCCGAGGACGTTGTAAAAAGATCCTTGGACGTCATCGAAGATGAACGAGCCCGGACCTTCTATGGAAAAACCGCCGGCCTTGTCCAAGGGGCCGGCCACCCGCATAAACCTACCGGCCATGCCCGGGGTTATCTTTTTCACCTTTACTTTTGAGTCAACGACGGACTTAACCTCTTTTCCGGTAACGGCGTTTATGACACACAGCCCGGTATAGACGCCGATGGTCCGGCCGGAGAATTCCATAAGCAGGCGTCGGGCCTCGGCCTTATCGCGGGGCTTACCGATAAGTTTCCGGCCGGACTGTACAATAGTATCGGCGCCGATGACAAAACCCTTTTTGACCCGCCGGGCCACGGCCCGAGCCTTCAGACCGGCGTTAAACCTGGCGTTATATGCGGGTGTCCTTTTCCGGTCCATCACCTCTCGGGCGTTGCTGACCACGATTTTATGGGTGATGCCGCATTCGGCCAATATCTGCGAGCGCCGGGGCGATGCTGAGGCCAGAATAATCAGAGGCATCATACAATAATTATGTACAAGTTTATTGTTTACCAGGGATTTGTTTGATATTATAAATTACCTTGCGGATAAATCAACATTAATGAGAGGTTTGCCTGATGTCAGTAAACGAGTTTTACCGAGCGCTGCTGGATAACCTGAATGACGGGGTGTATTTTACTGATTCCAACCGGAAGATAACCTATTTCAACCGGGCCGCCGAGAAAATCACCGGCTATATGGGTTCGGAGGTGATCGGGTCCCATTGTTCCGATAATATTTTGGTCCACGTCAACAACAAAGGCGAAAACCTCTGTTCAGGCTGCTGCCCCCTGGCCGAGTCCATCAATCAAGGCACGATCAAAGAAGACAGAATTTTCCTGCATCATAAAGACGGGCATCGGGTTCCGGTGCTGGTCCGGATTGTCCCGCTCAAGGACACGCTGGGTAAAATTACCGGTGCGGCCGAAATATTCAGCGACATCTCGCCCAAGGCGGAACTGATGCAGCAAATTGATGAGTTACAGAAGCAGGCGCTGGTTGATCCGCTGACTGCGACCGGTAACCGGCGCTATGCGGATATCGACCTGCGAATAAAATTAGACCAGATGATCCGGTACGGCTGGAAATTCGGGGTCATCTTCGCCGACGTGGACTCGCTCAAAAAGATAAACGACCAATCCGGCCATGAAGCCGGCGACCGGGCATTGAAGATGGTGGCCCAGACGTTGTTAAACGGAGTCCGGGCTTCGGATCTGGTCTGCCGCTGGGGCGGAGACGAATTTATCGCCCTGATCACTAATGTCACACCGGAGTTGCTTTATGTCATGAGCGACCGACTCCGGGCCATGGTAGAACAGTCGTTTATCGCCACGAAATCAAATATCATCCGAACCACGGTGTCCATCGGCGCCACCCTGGCCCAGGCCGATGATACCCCGGAAACGCTGATTAAGCGGGCGGACCGCCTGCTCTACCTGAGCAAACAGGCTGGCCGGAACCACACCTCCACTGATTTGCTGGAAAAAGAGTCGCCGGCGGGCAGATAATAACCATGTTTTTGCGCAGACGAATTGTTATTGGGGTGTTGCTACTATTGTTCATCCTGGCTTTCGGCACCACCGGCTACTGGATTATCAGCGGTAACTTACTGGATGCGGTTTATATGACGGTGATTACCGCGGCTACGGTCGGCTACGGCGAGGTGATAGACCTGTCCCATAACCCGGCCGGCCGGATATTCACCATCATATTTATCATTCTTTCCCTGGGTGTTATTGCGGCCGTGACTTCCATCCTGGCCGCATCCATTTTAGAAATAGAATTAAGCGGATTTTTAAGGAGGCGCAAGATGAATAAGGAAGTCGACCGGCTGAGCAACCATTATATTGTCTGCGGGGCAGGCGAAACCGGGATTCATATCATCCAGGAACTGGCTAAGACCATGAAACAGTTTGTGGTGGTGGAACGCAGCCAAGAGCGGCTGGATAAACTGGCGGCAACCGTCCCGAACATGATTTATCTTGCTGGCGATGCCACGGATGACGAGGTATTGCTGGCGGCCGGGGTGGAGCGGGCTCAGGGCGTCTTTGCCGTGCTGCCGGCAGATAAGGACAACCTTTACATTACGGTCATGACCAAACAGTATAACAAGAACACCCGGATTGTGGCCCTGGGCATAGAAGATAAAGCTATCAACAAGCTCAAGACGGCCGGCGCGGATACGGTGGTTTCGGCCTCGGTCATTGGGGGCTTGCGGATTGCCTCGGAAATGATACGGCCGTCGGCCGTAAAATTTCTGGATACAATGTTGCGTCAGACTTCTGGCACTTATCGGATAGAAGAAATAACCATTACTTCTGCCGCGACTATCGTAAATAAAAGACTGGCTGACGTTCCCCTGCGGGACCGGTTCGGGCTTTTGGTACTGGCCATCATATCCGAGGGCGACAACATGCTTTATAACCCCCCAGCCGATACGGTCATAAAAGAGGGATCCATTTTTGTAATAATGGGTGATGTTCACAACATCCAAAAGGCCAGGGGATATATCTCGCCCGGTTAGAAAGTCCGCCAAAAGCGCAAGGCTTATGGCCCAATAATTTTCTAACAGGGCAGGCAGGATTTTACTTGTCTCGGTCCGGGATATTATTATATAATACGGGTCTGTCTTATCCTGAAAAATGGGACTGAAAGGCGACAAATGGCTTTTGATAATGAATTAAAACAGCAGGTCTTGGAAAAACTCAGGCCGTCAATCGGCGACATCTGGCTGAAAGAGCTTAAGTTCATCGAGGAGCCGGCCGGAACTCTGAAGATACCCCTGCCCAATGTTTTTTACGTGGATTACTATAAAAAGAACTTTCTCGCCCTAATAGAACAAACGGTATCCGAAGTAGCCGGCAAGAATTATACTATAACATTCGTCGCTCCGCCTGAACAGGGACGGCTGTTTCCGGATGTGCTGGCCCGCCAGAACGGCGCCGGGCTGGCGTCGAAAGACAAGACCGGATACAGGGGAAAGGAATCGCCTGCTGCCACTTCTGCTAGCAAGCCGGCGGGAAAGAACGATTTTACCCTGAACGAGAATTACACCTTTGATAAATTCGTAGTGGGCTTGTGCAACCGTATGGCGCATGCGGCGGCCCAGGCCGTCGCAGTGAATCCCGGCAAGGCCTATAATCCGATATTTATTCACGGCGGAGTGGGGTTGGGCAAAACCCATCTCCTACAGGCCATCTGCCATCAGGTGCTAGCTCAGCGTCCTGATTTTTCTATTTATTACCGATCGGGCGAGGGGTTTGTCAACGACTATATTACGGCCGTAAAGAATAACGGGTTTGAGAAATTCCGCCAGTTGTGCCGATCAAAGGATATAATGATAATCGACGACATCCATTTCCTGGGTTCGGGTGAAAAAGCGGCCAGCCAGGAAGAATTCTTTCATACCTTTAACGCCCTGCATAATAACCAAAAGCAGATTATTCTTTCCAGCGACTCGCCGCCCAAGGAAATTCCGCTGTTACAGGACCGCCTAGTTTCTCGGTTTAACTGGGGCATGGTGGCCCGACTGGAGACGCCTGACTTTGAGACCCGGGCGGCAATCCTTAGGCGGAAGGCTGATGGTTATAAAATTGCGTTTCCTGAAGACGTGATTAATTTCATCGCTGAAGTTATTGATACCAATATCCGCGACCTGGAAGGGGCGTTAATCAGGGTTATCGGCCTGTCCCGCAGCTCCAACCAAAAACCGTCGGTTAGCCTGGCTACCGAGGCGCTCAAAGATATTGTCGGCGCTTCTTCCCGGCGGATAAAGGTAGCAAACATAATCGATACCATCGCCGGTTATTTTAACCTTTCCGCCTCGGACCTGCAGTCCAAAACGCGGCTGAAGTCGGTTTCCCTGGCCCGGCAAATCGGCTTTTATCTGACCAGGCAATTAAAGCCGGACTTGTCGCTTGAGGAAATCGGGGCGTCGTTCGGCGGCCGGGAGCATTCTACGGTATTGCTGGCTATAGAAAAAATTCGTAAGCGGCTCCAGAAGGATGCCCAGTTCAGGGAAACCGTGAATCTCCTTATGGCTGAGGTCAGGAAGAAATCGGGGTAGTTTTTGTTGCTTCCGTGTCTAAAAAATGTTATTATTAGGGCTGATTTTCGAGACTAACCGGGTTGGTTTAGCGTAGGGGTAAATAATCCCCTTAAAGGATAGGGTTATCAACCGATTATAATAAGGTTTTCCACCGCTTATCTACAGTCCGCCTAGATGCATCGGTGGGTTAACTAAAGGACGGACCAGCGGTTATATTGGTTTTGCGAGGTTATCAACACCCTGGTAGGCAGATACTAAGACGAATACTAAATATATATTAGTTTATTAGATGTATTAGAAGGAGTATTAAATGAGGATTATATGCAATAAAAATTTATTATTAAAGGTATTTCAGTTCGTTAGCCCGATAGTTCCGACTAAAAGCTCAATGCCGGTATTACAGAACATAAAGTTAACTGCGGACGATAAAACCCTGTTTCTTTCCGCTACGGATTTAGAAGTAGGTGTTCAATACCCGGTTCCGGCGGAAATAAAGGAAAAAGGGACTATAATTATTCCCAATAACAGGTTGGGTGGAATCCTGCGGGAAACAGCGGATGAGCAAATAACCATCGACGGCGCAGGCGGAACCGCTAATATCAAAACCAAGGCCAGCAAATACAAGATAATGTGCATGGACGCGGCGGAATATCCGGATTTCCCGGCCTTCAACGAAAAGAAAGCCATAACCATGAAGGCATCCGGATTAAAAGAGATGGTGTGCAAGACCACGTTTGCGACATCGCAGGAGATAACCCGCTATGCCCTGACCGGGATTCTGATGGAGATAAAAAAGAAAGAACTCCGGATGGTGGCCAGCGACGGCAAGCGGTTGGCATACATCAAGCGCAGGTCCGAACAGGAAGTAACCACGGATATCAAGGTGATTGTTTCGCCAAAATCATTGAATCTTCTGGAACGGATCATAGAAGACGAAGAACAAGTGGTGAAAATAGAAACGGATGAAACGCAATTCAAGGTCATGATTCCGCAGAAAGACCAGAAGGGCATAATCCTTTTCTCCCGCCTGATAGAAGGAACATTCCCGGATTACGAAAGCGTCATCCCGCCGGAAAGCGACAAGAAAATAGAGATGGCTGCCGGGGACCTGTTATCGGCGATGAGGCAGGTGGCGCTGGTTACCACAGATAAATTCAAGGCGACGCAGATATCCATGGAAAAGGACAAGATGACGCTTCTGACCAGAACCCAGGATGTCGGCGAGGCGACCGTAGAGCTGCCCATAAAATACCCCGGCGAAACGTTCAAGATAACCTTTAATCCGGAGTTTTTTATAGACGCGCTCCGAATTATCGGCGACGACACAATAACCTTGGGGCTGAAAGACAAGACATCCCCGGCCGTAATAAAACAGGGCAAGGATTATGTTTATATCGTAATGCCGCTGACGATAGAGATGTAGAGAGAAATATATGACAGAGGAAAATACGGTTCAGGCGGAACCTAATACGCCTTCCGGCGAAACGGGAACAAGCAAATCCGCCATCTGGAGCCTAATTTGCGGAATCCTGTCGTTTTTATGCCTGCCCGCGTTTCCGGCAATTATACTCGGCATCGTTGCGCTGGTAGCTATCAGTAACAGCACGGGGAAGCTGAAAGGAACCGGGCTGGCTATTACAGGGATGATAATGGCCGTTGTCATGCCGATAATCATGACTTTTTTTATTATTCCCCTTATTTCTATCGCAGCCGCCATTATTATTCCCAACGTCCTGACTTCCCGTCCGAATTATACGCCGCCTGATACCTGGACACCGGGAGACGAAGTTCCCCGGGTTGAACCCGACGAGAGTTTATTAAGCCGACAGATACCGGCCAACGAATCCGCGGCCATTGCGTCGTTAAGATTGCTTGCAACCGCCGAAGCGCTCTGGCGCCAACAAGACCCGGACGGTAACGGCATAAAGGATTATTGGACCTACGATATTTCCTGTTTTTACCGGATGTATCGGGCTGACAATACAACCAAGATTGCTTTTATCGCCATGGATTTAGCCCGGGCCGATGTCAATACCGCAGAGACGGGTGATTTCGGGACAATCCCGGCTATAGAAGACTGGGTTGATATGCCGTTGAGTCCGAAGAGCGGATATTATTTCCAGGCAATGGAATTAGATGAAAACGGCGAGCCGTATAACCAGGTTGAGGTTGGAGATACCAAGATAAAGGCCGCCAATCAGACTAAATTCGGATTTGTGGCATATCCGGCTGAACACGGCAAGACCGGCCGGCGGACATTTATCGTGAACGAACAAGGAACGATTTACGCCATAGACGTTAATCCGGATGTTTACGGCGTAGCCCTGCAATGGCCCGGCAGCGACGACCCCAAGGACCCCTATCGAAAATCCGAGTGGGCGACGGCAGATTAAGATGAAGCACATTGGCGAAGTTGTAAAACAGGTCCGCAGGGAGTTATTAAAGGAAAACACCAGGAAAGCCTTGGCGGTCGGTGACAACTGGGATAAAATAGTGGATGCCAGGATTGCCCGCCGGACCCGTGTAATAGGCTTCAGGCAGAAGGTGCTTTACGTGAAAGTGGAATCGCCGGCTCTGCTTAATGAACTGTGTAACTTTAAGAAAGAAGCCATTCTGGCCAAGCTTCAAGCTAAATATCCGGACCATAAAATCAGGGATGTTAAATTTACAATATGACACCAAAGAAAGAAGCTACTGCAGTGAAAGAAAAACCAATTAAAACGGCAGCCCCTAAACCAGGCGGATATGACGCGACCCATATCAAGGTCTTGGGCGGTATCGAAGCCGTCCGGACCAGGCCGGCCATGTATATCGGCGACACCGGCGTGCGCGGCTTGCACCACCTTATCAACGAGGTGGTTGACAACAGCATTGACGAAGCCCTGGCCGGATATTGCACCAGTATAATAGTTCGGCTTAACCATGAAGGAAGCGTGACGGTCATGGACAACGGCCGTGGCATTCCGGTTGATATGCACAAGGAGCAGAAAAAGAGCGCGTTGGAAGTGGTCATGACCATGTTACACGCCGGCGGCAAGTTCGACCAGAAAAGTTATCGCGTTTCCGGCGGCCTGCATGGCGTTGGCGTATCCGTAGTCAATGCCCTGTCCGACTGGCTGGAGGTTGAGGTCTATCGGGAGGGCGCCGAGTATTTTCAGAAATACGAACGGGGTAAGCCGGTCAGCAAGGTGGAAAAACGGGGCAAGACCAATAAACAGGGCACCAGCGTCACCTTCAAGCCGGACGGCAAGATATTCCCGGAAGTCAAGTTTAACTTTGATACGGTGGCCACCCGCCTGAGAGAGCTGGCCTTCCTTAATAAAGGTGTCAGCATTACCCTGAACGAGGAAAAAACCAAGCATTCCGAGACCTTCAAATACGACGGCGGCATAAAGTCGTTCGTGGAGCACCTTAACCAGAACAAGAAAAAAGTCCATACCGACATTATCTATTTCGAAAAGGAATCAAAAGAAGCCGCTGGCACCATCTTCGTTGAAATCGCCATGCAATACAACGACAGCTACAGCGAGAATCTGTTTTGTTTTGCCAATAATATCAACACCATAGAAGGCGGCACGCATCTTTCCGGTTACCGGACCGCCTTGACCCGCACCTTTAATACCTACGGCAAGGCCCAGGGACTGTTAAAGGAAGCCGACAAACCACCGGTAGGCGACGATTACCGGGAAGGTCTAACCGCCATCATCAGCGTAAAGCTGCCCAATCCGCAGTTTGAAGGACAAACCAAAACCAAATTAGGCAACCGCGAGATAGAAGGCATCGTTCAGGCCATTGTCAACGACGGGCTGGCGACTTATCTTGAGGAGCACCCGGCCACTGCCAAGGCCATTGTCAACAAGGTTATTCTGGCATCCCGGGCCCGCGAGGCGGCCCGCAAGGCGCGCGATCTGACCCGGCGCAAGGACGCCCTGTACAGCGGCGACCTGCCAGGAAAACTGGCTGACTGCTCATCCCGCGAGCCGGAGCATACCGAGATATATATCGTGGAAGGCGATTCAGCCGGCGGCAGCGCCAAACAGGGCCGGGACCGCCAGTTCCAGGCCATCCTGCCCCTCAAAGGCAAGATTCTCAACGTGGAAAAAGCCCGCATTGAAAAGATGCTGGCGCACGAAGAAATCAGAATCCTCATCACCGCGCTGGGTACCGGCATCGGCAGCGAGGAATTCGATATTGCCAAACTGCGTTATGGCAAAATTATCATCATGACCGATGCTGATGTCGACGGTTCGCACATCCGAACCCTGCTGCTGACCTTTTTCTATCGGCACATGCTCAAGGTAATTGAACAGGGCAATCTTTACATCGCCCAACCGCCTCTGTATAAGGTCAAATACGGAAAGAAAGAGGAATATATCCTGAGTGACAAGGAGATGCACCAGAAACTTCTTGATATCGCATTGGAAAACACCCAACTAATCGTAACCGCGGGCAAGCGCCAGAGATGCTGTTTGGAAAAGAACGCCCTGAAACGCCTGGCCGATAAAATAGCGGTGCTGGAGGAATACATCCACGGACTGCAGGTCCGGGGCGTATCCCCACTCAAATACTTCCGGGCCCGGGACGAAAAGTCACAGCATTTTCCGCTCTATTACACTGAGCTCAGCGGTCCGAAAATGGATAACGAGGAAAGCTTCTTCCATACCGACAACCAACTGGACAAATACATCCGCGAGAAGGAGAAGAAGCTCAAGAAAGAAATCGTCCTGTTGCCCCAATATGAAGATGTGGCGGTCGCCGCATCCAAAAACGGCGGCAAGAAAGAAAAGGCACCCCAGATAACTGAAGATTCCGTGACTCTTAAATACATCGAATTCTTCCAGAACCGGGATATTGAGTCTCTGGTCCGCGATATCGAAAAACTGCTTCCGGAATGTTTCGAGATAAACGCCTACCTGAGCAAGGAGGAAAAAGAACCGACCGCCGAGAAAGCCGACAAATCCGCCCGGTTAATTTACGAATTGATTGTCAACCCCGAGGAAAAGAAGGAACAGGAAAGATTCGGGCTCAAATCATTGCGCGAGCTGTTGAGAGGCATCCGTAAGGTCGGCCAGCGTGACCTGGATATCCAGCGTTACAAGGGCTTGGGTGAAATGAACGCCGAGCAGCTCTGGGAAACCACCATGGACCCGGCCAAGCGTTCGCTCCTCAAGGTTAAGATAGAAGACGCGGTCAAGGCCGACCGGATGTTCACCATCCTGATGGGCGAAGAAGTCGAGCCGCGCAAGGACTTTATTGAAAAGCACGCATTGGAAGTAAAGAACCTGGATATATAATGTTACAAAGCGACCACAAGAAGCACGCGGCGCAGCAGACCCTGGCCCTCAACATCGCCGTCATTATCACCTCGGACACCCGGACCGATAAGACCGACAAAACCGGTAATGTCCTCACCGGCATCCTCCAGAACGCCGGGCATAAATGCGTCTTGAGAAAAATAGTCCGAAATAATCTGGCTCTTATTCGCTCCGAGGTGAAAAAGGCATTAAAGACTGCGGATCTGGTCATTACCAGTGGCGGCACCGGCTGCGGAAAGAAAGACCTGACCATAGACGCCGTGAGCGCGTTGATAACCAGGAAGCTGGAGGGCTTCGGCGAGATATTCCGGCTGCTGAGTTTCGGCGAAATCGGCTCGTCGGCCATAATGAGCCGGGCCATGCTCGGGATCACCAGGGACAGCAAGCTCATCTGCGCCCTGCCCGGCTCGCCCAATGCTGTTTCTATGGCCCTGAATAAATTATTATTGCCTGAGCTGGCCCATATCTGCTGGGAATTGAATAGATGACCGCTCATGGATTTCATGTGGGATTTTACATAAATGGTCATTCCCGCGCAGGCGGGAATCCAGACAGATTCGCAGGAGGGACATTTGGTATAGAGAGGACTTGATATGAACAAAGAAACAGTTGAGATGCTCCAGCGCCTGACCGATGTCAGCGGCGTGCCGGGTTATGAATCAGAGGTATCCGAGGTTATCCGCAAAGAATTAGCCGGCCTGGCCGCATTCTCCTACGACAAGCTGGGCAGCATTATCTGCGAGAAAAAGGGCACCAGCGCCGAACCCAAAATCATGTTGCCCGGCCACATGGACGAGGTCGGTTTCATGGTTACTCGTATTACCGAAGAGGGCTTTATCAAATTCACCATGCTAGGCGGCTGGCTGACCCAGTATATGCTGGCACAGAGAGTAATTATCAAGACCGACAAGGGCGATATCCCGGGCATCATCGGCGCCAAGCCTATCCACATTATGACCGAAGAGGAACGCAAGAAAGTGCCGGATAAGAAAGACCTGTTCATTGATATCGGCGCCAGGGATGAAAAGGATGCGGCCAAAATCGGCGTCCGGCCCGGCGACCCGATTATCCCGGTTGCTCCTTTTACCCAGATGGCCAATCCGGATTATCTCCTGGCCAAGGCCTGGGACGATCGGCTGGGTTGCGCCCTGTTCATCGACGTGATTAAAGCACTCAAGGGTAAAAAACATCCGAATACGGTCTATGGTGTAGGCACGGTCCAGGAAGAGGTAGGCACGCGCGGCGCCCACACCTCGGTGCGCAAAATTAATCCGGACGTGGCCTTGGTCTGCGAGGTCGGCATTGCCCAGGATGTGCCGGGCGGCGAAAAGAATCTGGGCGCCCTGGGAAAGGGGCCGCAGATTACCATCTACGACCGGGGCATGATTCCCAATCTCGGCCTGCGCGATTTTATCATTGACACGGCCGAAAAGAATAAGATACCCTACCAGACACAGGCGCTGGAAGGCGGGGCAACGGACGGCGGACCGATTCACCTCAGCGCCCAGGGCGTACCCTGCATCTATCTGGGCGTCCCGACCCGCTATATCCACTGCCATTCCGGCATCATTCACAAGGGCGATTATGACAATACCGTCCGCCTGATAACCGAGGTGGTGCTGAAATTGGACGCCAAAACAGTAGGGCGTTTTACCAAATAATACTACTGTTTTCTCTGGATTCTACCGATAGAATATATTAATAGCTACAATATCTATACGGGAACCTGCCCGCATACAGCAGGTTTCTTTAACCGTTTATTTGTATGCAAGGAGGATAATATATATGGAACCAATGCCGATGGAAATGACCCCGGACCAGGCAGCCGCAGTCGGAGGTATCGTTGCCTTAATAAGCGGAGTTCTCCTGCTGGTATTCCTAGTGGCCTACATCCTTGGTAGTTTATGCGTGGCGAATATCGCCAAAAAGCTTGGTATGTCTTTTGGGTTAAGCTTTATTATGGCGATTATTCCCATCGTAAATTACGTCCTAATGGCGCAGATGGCCAAAAAGCCCCTGTGGTGGGTGATTCTGATGCTTATTCCGTTTGTAAATATAATCGTTTTAATCCTGGTCTGGATGGCTATAGCGGAAAATATGGGCAAGCCGTCATGGTGGGGTGTGATTATTATTCTGGTGCCGATAGTCAATCTGGTGTTCTTCCTGATGCTGACCTTTGCCCCGGCGCCGGTCGCTAAAAAGGCATAAGTCGGGCAACACGGTTTATTCCTAAAGGGGGCGTTGTCGCAAGATAGCGCCCCCTTATTTATTCCCATCTCTTTATTGACCCGGCTGATAATGTGTGATATAAAAATTCGGTTCAACCCATCCCAAGCCGTCATTCCTGCGAAAGCAGGAATCTAGACCGCTTGGGATTACTGGATTCCCATTTCCATGGGAATGACACAGGAAAAAGATATGTACGACTTTAAGACCATCGAATCCAAGTGGCGGAAATACTGGGAATCCCAGGGCGCCTATAAAACACCGGCCGGCCCTGACCCGGCCCGGAAATTCTATCTATTGGAGATGTTCGCCTATCCGTCCGGCGACCTGCACATCGGCCACTTCCGCAACTACACGGTCGGCGACGCCTACTGGCGCTACAAGAAGATGGCCGGCGCGGAAATCATGCATCCCTTTGGCTGGGATGCCTTTGGATTGCCGGCCGAGGAAGCGGCCATCAAGCAAAAACTCCACCCGCGCGACTGGACCGGCAAGAACATCGCTACTTCGCGCCAGACCCTCAAAGATTTAGGCATCAGTTACGACTGGGACCGCGAGGTTATCACCTATACGCCTGAATACTACAGATGGACCCAGTGGGTCTTTCTGCAGCTCTACAAAAAGGGACTGGCCTACCAGGCCGAGTCGGCCGTCAACTGGTGCCCGGCCTGCAAGACCGTCCTGGCCAATGAGCAGGTGTCAAGTGAAGGCGTCTGCTGGCGCTGTCAATCGACTGTTGCCAAGCGCAATCTCAAGCAGTGGTTCTTTAGGATTACCGACTACGCCCAGAAACTACTGGACGGACTGGATAAGCTCGAGCGCTGGCCCGAGAACATCAAGGCCATGCAAAGATACTGGATTGGCCGGAGCGAAGGCACGGAAATCCAATTCCGCATTCCGCAGTCCGAACTCCGAATTCCCGTGTTCACCACCCGGCCGGACACGATTTACGGCGTGACCTTTATGGCCATTGCCCCGGAGCATCCGCTGGTTAAGGAACTGACCACCCCGGCCCAGAAAAAGGCGGTTGATGAATACATTGCCAAGGCATCGGCCAAATCCGAGATAGACCGGGCCGCGGTGGGCGAAAAGGACGGCGTCTTCACCGGCAGTTTTGCAACCAATCCGCTTTCCGGCGAGCAGGTCCAGCTCTGGGTGGCTGATTACGTGCTGCTCCATTACGGCACCGGCGTGGTCATGGGTGTCCCGGCCCACGACCAGCGCGACTTCCTGTTCGCTAAAAAATACGGCATTCCAATTAAGATTGTTATTACTCCGCACTCCGCACTCCACACTCCGAACTCTGAGGGTGAACTAACCGCCGCCTTTACCGAACCCGGCATCATGGTCAATAGTGCCCAATTCAACGGACTGCCTTCTGAGGACGGCATCAGCAAGATAAGTC
Source organism: Planctomycetota bacterium (assembly GCA_016235865.1). Lineage (NCBI taxonomy): Bacteria > Pseudomonadati > Planctomycetota > Planctomycetota bacterium. Next base: position 479,869 of record JACRIK010000003.1, read on the forward strand.
AGCACATAGAAAAACAGAAACTGGGCAGCCGCAAGATATATTTCCGGCTCAAGGACTGGCTGCTCTCGCGCCAGCGCTATTGGGGCGCGCCGATTCCCATGATTCACTGCCCTAAATGCGGGCCCCAGCCTGTGCCGGAGTCCGATTTACCCGTGCTCCTGCCAGAGGTTAAGGACTATATCCCCAAGGGACGCTCGCCCCTGGCTGACGTGCCCGAGTTTATGAACGCCAAATGCCCCAAGTGCAAAGGCCCGGCCCAGCGCGACCCGGACACCATGGACACCTTTGTCTGCTCATCCTGGTATCACCTGCGCTATGCCGACCCGCGCAATACCAAAGAACCGTTCACCAAGGAAGCGGTCAATAAATGGCTGCCGGTTGATCTGTATATCGGCGGGGCTGAACACGCCTGCGGGCATCTGATATATTTCCGGTTCATCACCAAGGTCCTGCATGATCTGGGCTATCTCAAGATTGACGAGCCGGTCAAACGGCTCTTTAACCACGGCATGGTCCTGGACGCCCAAGGTGAGGTCATGTCCAAATCCAAGGGCAACGCCGTCTCGCCCCGGGAAATCATCGAGGACTTCGGTGTGGACGCCGGCCGGCTGGCCATGTTCTTTGCCGCGCCGTCTGAAGCCGAGATACTCTGGAGCAAGAACGGCCTGATCGGCGCCCAGCGGTTCCTGAACCGGGTCCATCAGCTCGTCCTGGAGGTTGTCCAGTTCCCGGTGGACGATACCCGGGGCACCAAAAAGATGGTGGCTATGGCCGAGATGGACGAATTCTATGCTTGGGTACACCGGACGATTAAGCAGGTTACCGAAGACATTGAGGCGCTGCATTATAATACCGCCCTGAGCGCCATAATGGAGCTGGTCAATCACCTCTATGAAGTCAAGGCATTGCTGAAACACCCGACCCGGGCCGCGGACTATGCGGCATTCAAAGGCCTGCTCCGTAAGGCAGTTGAGTCCGTGGTTATGCTCCTGTCGCCGCTGGCCCCGCATCTGGCTGAGGAAATGTGGTCGGTATTAGGCAAGAAAACCGGTATTCTAGCCGAACCCTGGCCCCAGTATAATCCGGCGGCGCTGAAACTGAAGCAGGTGGAATTGGCCATCCAGATAAACGGTAAGGTCCGGGCGCGCATCACCGTGGCCACCGACTCGGCCGAGGACGAGATAAAGAAGGTTGCCCTGGCCGACCCCAAGGTCAAAGAAATACTCCAGGGTCAAGAACCCAAAAAGGTCATCGTCATCCCCGGTCGGCTGGTAAATATAGTTTACACTGAGCGTAGCGAACGTGTCAGCTAAAAACCATTCTATCCGCTCTTATTCGCTGGACGCGGTTCCTTCGGATTCGTGTGATTCGTTCTTATTCGTGTCATTCGTGTTTCATCTTTCTTGCATCCCAGCCCGGGTTTTGGTATCGTGCCATTAGCAAGGAGGAACATATATGAAAAGGATATTTCCGGTCGCTATCATCGGTCTTGCGCTGGTCGTTATCGGTCTGTATTATGACTTCCAGCTCGAGTTCCGGGAACAGTCCGCCGGAAGTTTGCAGGACATCCTCACCCAACACCGCGGCCAGGTCCTGGTATTGTTGCTGGGCCGGGACGGCTGTCCGGGCACGGCCGCGGCCACAAAGGTCCTGGACGAATACGTTGCCACGCCATCAAAGGAAATTGATGTCATCCGCTTAGACGTGCCTCTGCCGGCAGAGGAGTTGAAACTGTCCGGCAAATGGAGCCACAGATTTCACAGATTACTGGACCAGGACCGCCGGGTGGCCGATGAACTGGAATTCTTCTACTACCCGACGCTCTATGTCTTTGACCGCGAGGGGGAGAAACGCTTTGCCGGCGGATGCGACAAGGACAAGATTGGCTTGATGGTCAAGGAAATCCTGGCTGAACAGCCCGGGGAGAAAAAGAAGATTTATACCCTACCCCAGCCGGCCATCGGACAGGACGCTCCGGTATTCTTCGCGCGTCTGTTGACCGGTGAGTCGGTTAACCTGGAATGGTTAACCGGGCCAAAAGGGCTGTTGATATTCTTCTCGCGCACCTCCTGCCCGTTTTCTATGGAACAACTGCCCCTGGCCAAGACCCTGGTCGGGCAGATAGCCGGCAATGGCGTCAAGGTGGTTATCGTCAATCAGGAGGAAAGCGCGGACAAGATTACTCCCATATACCAAAAGCACTGCGCCGAATTGCCCATCATCTGGGACAAGGACGGCGCCATCTGCCAGGCATTTGGCGTGGATGCCGTGCCCTTCTTCTTCCTGCTCAATCAGGACGGTAAAATAGTCCAGCGCCGGTCATTCACCTATGACGCGGCCCTGAACGCGGTCGAGGTCATGCTGGGCATCAGCGCGGAAAAGAGCCGTTTGAAAACCAAATCCGCCGGCTGACGGTAGGCTGTTAATAGGGAGTCCGGCGGATTCCCTGTATGATAATGCCTGAAAATTGAGAGTGACCGGAGGCGGTTATGAAAAACGTAATCATAGAAGCTTCTATCGAAACCCTCAAGAAACAAATCCGCCTTAAGCCCAACCACGCCCAGTATCATTTTGACCTGGGATGTCTTTATAACGAAGCCGGCCAATACCAGGAGGCGATAAAGTGTTTTACCCGGACCATCCAGCTTCACCCTGATTGGACAGCATGCCACCTGAATCTGGGCGTGATATACCGGAAATTAGGCGACCATCAGAAAGAAATTGAAAGTTTTAAAGAGGCGGTCCGGTTGATGCCCCGGGAGGAGGAAGCTCACAGAGGACTGGGCAACGCTTACCGGGACGCGGGCGAATACCAAAAGGCCATAGACAGCTATGAACGGGCCGCGCTGCTCAAGCCCAATAGCGCCTATATCTATGACGGCCTGGGCCGGTGCTATTTCGAAATCCGCGACTATCACAAAGCGGCCGAATCTTACCGGGAATTCATCCGCCTTGAACCCGGTCACGCCGGAGCATCTTACGCCCTGGGCTGTGTTTATGACATAGCCGGTGACAAGACCAAAGCCGCGGAAAATTACCGGGAGGCGATACGGCTTGACCCTGGTGAGGTAAACGCGCATTACAACCTGGGGCTGATTCTGAGTCATCTGGAACAATACCCGGAAGCGCTGGAGCAATTCGAGCGGGCGCTCCGGCTCGACCCGGGCCGGGCTGCGGCGCACAATTGCCTGGGGCACACACATCTGCAAATGGACGAGCTGGAAGAAGCCATAGAATGCTTCGAAGCGGCGATTTGCCTGGACCCGAACCTGACCAGCGCGCATTACAATCTGGGCGTGGCGTATGAAGACATGGATGAACTAGACAAAGCCATTGCCTGTTACAAAGAAGCGCTCCGGATTGACCCTAATTATGAATACGCGCGGGCCGGTCTTAATAAACTCGAGAAACCCCCGGCTTGATTATCTCTCCGTGTTTATCTGCTCGATCTGCTTGCGTTCTTTATCCGAAAGGGTTAGTTTATCCGGCGGGAGTTTGGCCAACGTGTCCTTGGCTTGTTTATAAAATGGCTGGGCGGTTCCATGATTTCCGATTGCCTCATAAGTAAGAGCAAGGTTATACAGATTTATTACTAACGCTTCTGAAATCTTTCCCGCCTTCTCATTTATGGTTATTGCTTCCTGGTAAAGAGTTATTGCCTTGTAATACTCCTTGAGCAAATAAAGTATCCCGGCCAGATTATTGCGAATAATGGCCTCTTCGTTATAGCCCTGTATAACGAGAGATAATGCCTGCGTGTAATAATCCTTTGACGCTGGATAATCGCCGGCTTCTAACCGCTCCTGTGCCAGATGATATAAACTCATGATGTATTGCCTTGAAGGTGAGCCGTATATTTTCTTGTCTAATTCCAATGATTCGGCGTAATGGATGCTCGCCTCCCGGTAATTCTTGAGTTTAATGAATATCCCGGCCAGTATATCAATCGCATCCGGAGTGCGTGAGTTATGTTCGCCGAACCGCTTCTTTACTGCCTTAACATATTCTGTACCTACTTTTAGTGCTGATTCGTAATCGCCTTGTTTTAACAATGCGTCTAATTGCGGCTTTAATGTCTCTATAGTAACGCCGGGAGTATCCTGCCCGCGCATCTCGGGCTTGGGCGGATAACGTTGGATGTCCAATTTCTGGAAGATGGGGCTATTGCTAACTGAAGAACGTAAGGACGGAGAAACTGAAGGACTACTTCCTGCGTTAATCGTTGGTTCTTCAGTTCTTCCGTTTTTTAGTCCTTTAGTTGGCGTCAACGCCTTGATAAATTCCTCCGCTGTCTGGAATCTGTCCTTCGGCTCTGGCGCCATTGCCTTACTACAGATCTCATTCGCCGCATCGCCGGTAAACGGCGGTTGTTCGCCGGTCAACAGTTCCCTTAATACCACGCCGGTTGAATATATATCGCATCTATGGTCGTATGGCTTACCGTCCAGGACCTCCGGCGCCATATAGTCCCGCGTGCCGGCAATGGTGGTCAGTTGCGTCACATAGCGCTGGGATTTAACCAGTCCGTAATCACCTATCTTGACCTGATTGCCCTTAAGGAATATATTTTCCGGCTTGATGTCGCGATGCGCGCCGACCTTCTTATGCAACTCAGCCAGCCCTTCCAAAACCTGTCTGATAATCTCAAGTGCAATCTTGGGATCGGGCTTAATCTGAATCGTATCGCGTAAATCCTTGCCCCAGCATTCCATCACATAATAAACCCCGATATCGTCATCCTCGCCCACCTCAAGGATTTTTATTAGGTTGGAATGGTTTATCACGTGGATGCTTTGAGCCGCCTTTATTTCAGCGGCTGATTCCTCAATAATATCCCGTTCAAAGAGTTTGATGACCACCGGCTTGCGGTCCTCTTTGCGGTTGGTCTTCCAGCACAAGACATTCTCGTGATTGGTGCGGAATACCTTACTGGGCTTGGAATAGCCGGGTATCTTCTTCCAGATTCGTTGCGGTATTTCTAACATAAAATTACTTTGTACACGGATTTAGCAGATTAAACTGATTCGGACTCATTCCCAGTCAATTTGCTTAGGCATTTCTGTGCCATTTTATTATCAGGTTTAATTTCAAGCGCTTTGGTAAAATCTGTCAGTGCCAAATTAAGGTCACCTTTTAACCAATAATCGACACCCCTTCTAAGATATGCCATATCAATATCTGTGGGGTTTAACTCTATTTCTTTCGTATGATCAATAATTGCTTTGGCATAATCCTTTTTATTGTAATAAGCATTCCCTCTGTTGCAATATGCATCTACACAATTCGGGTCAAGTTTAATGGCTTTTGTCCATTTAGAGATTGCCGCATTATACTCTTTTTTCTCGTGATTATAGCCACCCCTGGTAATAAATGCGTTAACAAGGGCTTTTCTTATTCGTAAGTCTTTTGGCTTTGATGACTTCACAAACCTTTGATAAAGATAATCAACTTCTTTATCCGTAAGGCGTGTTAATTCACTGATATGTTTTCTGTCGGACTTATTATTCTTTTTAGTCATAAAACTTTCGTATCTTTACGGTTAAATTATTCGTGTAATTCGTCTTTATTCGTCCCATTCGTGTTCCTCTTATCTGTGAACTCAGCAGAGACCGCGATAGCGAAATCTGTGGCTACTTCTTCTTCGTCGTCCATTCGTGGAGTTTCCGCTTCAGTCCCCTGTCAAAGGATAAATCATTGTCCACATATTTGCCGTTCCGAATTAGTTCACGGAATATGTGCTTGAGCATCTTGGCGGCCCGTTCGTATATCTTCCGAACCGACGCCTCTGAGGTTACGGACAACGTATAGGTGCGCTTTAATTCGTCGTAAATCTTGGTATAGGACGCCTTGTCAAAATGACGCCGGACCAGGACCTCGTATTTGACCTCGTCCTCGGCCTTGAGTTTTCTCAGCGCCTCGTTGACGAATTCCTTGGCGATTTCGTGGCGGAAGTTGATTTCAAAGCCCTGCTGGGACTGCTTGTTTTCAAAATATTCCAGCACGGCTTTTTGCTCCTTCTTGGCCGCGGATAATAGTTTGCTTAAAGCCGGCAGGACTATCTTCTTGGTCAGGAACGAACGGAAATGGTATTGCGGGTCGTATTCATTAATCCTGATAAGCGCATCCTTGATGCAGTCATCCACGAATTCCCTTAAGGACAGCCCACCCAGCCATTTCTTGCCCAGGAGTAGTTCCAGCGGGTAAAACAGGGCATTGGAATACTTGAGCATGACATAATCCAGGTGACGCTGTTTGAGCCGGCCTTCTTTGGCCGCCTTGATGACGGATTGCTTGCGTGGCGTGGTCTTGGTCCCGACCCTGATAAACCATCTTCGCTTCATATAAAACCTCCTATCTTGAAAGTTCTAATTTAGCGGGAGTTCCCCACCTGTAAGGGTGGGGGTGAGAGCAAGGACTCGCTTTTGCGAGTCGGGCTCTGCCCGAAGCCAATGATACCCCCGCTGTAAGGCGGGGGAGATTCATTTTATGCAGGCGAGAACGAATCGCGCCTGGCTTACGCTGGAATATCTCAGCCAAAGCGTTAACGCTTTTTCCCGCACGGTATTGTTTCTTTAATTGTTCATCCGCTTCCTTGGTCCATTTAGCGTATGCCTTGAGATATTTATTGCGTATTTGCGCCACGCTATACTTCTTAGGTGGCTCTTCTTTCCGGACCGGGTCCGGAGCCCTTTTCGGCCTGCTTAAATCAGTGGCCAGCATATCCTCAAGGTCAAGCAGGAGCCTTCTTTTCATAATTATATGTTCTTTATAGCATACTCTTGACTAGCCGTATAGCCAAAAATAAACTATATGCGGACAGAATAAGAAGAATGCCCAAAACACTTATCCCTAAAGAATATTGAATTATTAACGGCGTCAAAGCCAATGAAAGCAGAGTAATCCCAACTAGTATTAAAGTAAATATAACAAAACTAATAATCTTTCCCTTAATATTCTTTTCATCTGTAAAAGAATTTTCTATACAAGGAATTACTTTTTGCATGGCGGTAATCCATCCTCCACCTGTATTTTTTGACATAACATCCTTTGCAGAATCAACGATTTGCTGAGGAGTGTAAGTGCAAACAGTTTTATTAACATAAAATCCAAGAGCTTCTCTCATAGAATCTGTTAATCGTTCTCTTTCATTTGAAATATATTGTAACTTAAATATTCCAACCATCCCTAATAAAGACACTAACGCAATAAATCCTTGGGCAATTGTGCTTGATAGCCAAAAAAGATGGTTATCATTCACTGTCATCAATTGCGGGTAAAACCTATTTAACGCCACTGTCAACAATATTAATAACCCAATAATAAAATATTTCATTTAGACCTCTTTCTATACGACTTACGTACAAAAGCTACCCAGCTCAGTTGTCGGAGTTATCAATCAACGTTTCAGAAATTCAGCGTAAACCGACCAAACTGCCCGAATGAGCCGTTCAGCCCTACGGAGACAATCATTCAGGCCTGTGGTCTCAATCCTCAAGACCTGCGGAGACAGCCGTTCAGGCCTGCGGAGATAGTCATTCATACCTGCGGTCTTGGCCGTTAAGGCCTCCGGAGACAGCCCTTAAAGGGCGCGGAGCCAGTCCTTAATGCCTGCGGAGACGGCGTTTAATACCTGCGCCGAGAACCGTCCAGACCGCACCTGTCAGCCCTTAACACCCCCGTTCTGAACCGTTCAAACCTGCGGAACCAGGGGTATCTGGGGATGGGGGATACCCCCTGGCCCAGACCGGGATACCCCCGTATCCGGGTAAATGAGGTAAAAACGAGGGTTGCAACCCCTCTTTATTTTACCTGTTTTGCTTCCTCCTTTTTGGCTTGGGGCCCCCAGCCGATGGTTGCCCCAATTCTATTGTACAATTGATTATATAAATCCGCCTCATCTTTCCAGTCAATATGTTTATACTGTCGGGTATCAAAGTGAGCATCTTTCATACAATCCTGACGACAGGTATATATAACCGGAATATCCAATCCTTGAGCAAATCCGGCCTCAAAATAAACCCCGCCTCTTTGCCCAGTAAAATCTGCTACCAGAAATCTGCTTCTTTTTATTTCGGCGATGATTTCATCGTCTATCTTGCCCAGAAATTCCTTTTTGTCTATCCTTCTGGGCTCATAACCGGCATCTGTTATTGCCTTTTGGAAACCATTTTTATAGACATTATCCATAGATGAATCAAACCACATAGCCACGAATCCCTGGCGGGATTCTGGATTGACCTTATCCAATTCATAAATACGGTCAAACCCCTTGGCGGTTATGTATATTGTTCTTCTGGAACCTTGTCGCGTGGTTTCTCTCGTATAATCCAGTTCTTTTAAGGCCTCTAATACTGCCGTAAATTCTTGCATATTAACAGCATAAAAAATAGCTGGCAATTCATAATCAACAATAATTGGCTGTCCGAAATGCATGGAAAGTTTCCCCAGGTTTTGTAAAGCCCGATTTAATTTCTTATCAACACGTTTAGGAAACTGGTCTAATATCTCGTCAATGGTAATGAACGGAATGCCGTTGAAATCATTCTGGGAGGGCTTCTTATCGGTTAATGCGAGAGGGCTTTTTTCCGTTAGATAGCGTGACATAAGATAAGAAGCAATGCGTGTTTTATCTTCTGGAGATATCGCTCCAAGCGAAATCTTAAATACGTCGCTCGCTAAATATTTTCCGCAACTATCACACTGATATACATAAACAGCCGTATCTGGCCATCTACGAGTTTCTTTAGTTTGCTGATTACAAAACAGGCAGTTTGTGCTCATTATAAAAACTCCTTATTTCATATTTTTTAGTCGCCAGAGCAGGTTGGGATGTTTCAGGATATCAGACGTATATTTATATGTTCCAAAGAGCAGTTTGGGTTTAACCTGTTTCTTATAAAACCCATCTATAAACACTTTTTCATCTTTGTTAAATATCAGGATTGACTTGATGAATTGGTTGACGATTTTAATTGCCGTATCAAATTTGAGTTTCTCCGCCTCGCGAAGCAGCGGACGAACCATTTGTTCAAAGCCACGCTTGTTAATATCTGCGCCTTTGAATTTAATCAGTTTCCTGAAGTGTTCTTCTTCCGTACATCCGGTCCAAACCACGAGTTTCCTTAAAAGGTCTTTATCATACAGGACTATATTTTGCGCTATTTTATAAACATCATAAAAATCTCTTGGTTGCTGGCGATTCAGGAAGGTAACTATCTTGCTGGCAAGCAGTTCCTCCAAAACCAAGGTATAAACATTGAACTTAGGTATTACTTCAAATAGCTCGGTTTTGAAGGGCAGGCTTTTCTTCTCTAATATCGGTAGGCGGTCAAGCCAATTAATATCTGTCTTAACTTCCGCATTGCTACCCCAAAGGTTTGGATATTTAAGAATAAATTGATGGGAGGCGTGACCTCTATCCCTTCCTATAGATTTATATCCTAATCCGGATACTAAATCATGGATTTCCTTAAGTAAAGCCGGTTTCTGCGCTTCCATTGCTTCTTTTTCCAACGCGCCAATAAAATCCAAGTCAATATCAACCGAGAGACGCGGAATATCTGAATGAATGAAGTTTAATGCCGTGCCGCCCCGGAGCAGGAATTTATCCCTTAAAACAGGCGATTCGGTTATCCGTTTAAGCAGGACGGTCAGGCGCCAGACCTTTTCCAGATTGTCTTTTGCAAAGCCGGTCTGGGCCGACTTTTTCTCAAGATACTTTTTGTCTGGTTGCATATTGGTATTTGTTAACAAGGTATTCCGGGACAATCAGATTCCATTCTTTAATTTGTTCGCCTGTCCCGCGGGCAAGCTTGGGCGGCCAGTAATATTTCGCCCGGCTGATGTGTTTCTTTATATTATCGAACACCTCTGGCTCCACCTTCCAGTTAGTTTCAAACAACCTAAGTAAAAACCCGGTCTTGGCATAAAGCGCTTTTTCATTAAACCGAGCGAGATATTCAATTAATCGCTGTATATCTATAAAAGCGCCTTCTGCGGGAGATACAATGTTTTTGCCCACATTAGATAGCACATATTGTAGGAGGTCGTTAAATTCTTTATAATTCAAAATCGTTTCGGCCAACGTTACTTGTGTCCCCTGGCCGTCGGAAGAATTATAAATGGGGCCCGCTGAAAGGATAAGCGGCAAAATACGTTTTATCCGTTGCGGGTCTTCGCTTAAGTCGTTAGCAATAACAATATAACTATGCTGTTGTTCGGGATTCTCTTTGTATTTCACTCTAAGATATTGATATATCTTTTCCGCTACCTTAATATCTTGTTGGGCTTCGGGCAACGGGCAATAAAACAGTCCTACTAAAGACAGCTCATAGCCGTTTCTTCCTGGCTTGATAATTCCGCTGTTGACCAAATGGTTAATGTCTGGGATTCTGGTCTCCCAATCAGCCCGGAATTTATTAACCGTTGGTGCTTCATTCTGGTTAATGGTATGTTTGTATATGACGGCTAATAAATCTGTGCCGCGTAACCCTTCCAAGGAGCGAATAAGTTCGTCCACACCGCCGGCCAGGTCCGGCTGGCGTAGGCAATCCAGAATAGTGCGCTCTATATCCGTTACATTAATAACCTGTCCTTCGCGAATAAGGGTTGTGGCGCCAAATAGGTCTTTCGTGAATCGCCATTTGTATTCTATTCCTTGATGAGCAAACGAGACAAACCGGTGCGGAGAGGAAATATAGACCCGGTTAAAAACCGACTGACCGATGCCGTGTAATTCCAAGGCCGAATAATAAGAAATTGCATACGGTTCCGAGACCCGGCTGGCCACCAGGAATTTATCCGGCTGATAGTCCTTTCCGACAAACTCTATCGGCACCAGCGCATAAAGCCCCCGGCGAATCTTCTTAAGATAACCACCTTGATTTAATCTGGTCAATTCCTGGGCGGTTTGATATTTATCCTCTGTGACGGATAAAGCATCATTGGTAGTTATTATTGCCTTGTCTTTTAACTTCTCGTATAGGTTAGGATAAAGTTTTGGTGACATATAATATAGTTGTTAATAACGCATTTAATTATACATATAAACCACTCTTGGGTGCATTATAAACAACTGTTAGTTGTTTGTCAAGCATTTTATTATACATTATTTGATAAATTTACTGCATTAAGAACAACTGGATTCTTCAATATTTGAAAAAGTCAACATAGCTTATTAGTAGTACTAAACACCTCCGGCCATGTTTGGAAGGCGTTTTTTCCTAAAACACCATATTTTCTCATATAGTAAAATAGGCGTTTTAAGGAAAATAATGCCCTTATCGTGCTTATTGTCAACATAAAACAGGGGTTTTGTCAACATAATCCCGGTTTGTTGTCAACATAAACGGCTAAAGCCCCATTTTGGCAACCTTGCTTGCCAAAAAAGGCCTCGTTTGGCAAGCGTCCTTGCCAAAATCAGCTAAACATACCTCTAAATCAAGCAGGGTTGACTTGTAATACCAGAAGTTCACCTAAGTCAACCTGCCTTATCTTAGCAGGCACTTCTGTGTCGATCTGCTTGCACTGAGCGTAGCGAATGTGTGGTTCTACCTATTTTATCTGAATTCCCATTTTAGGTGTCACAAAACGCCCCTTGGCTGAATGAGAGGGTGAGAGAGGAGGACGTTAAAGGTCCTGTGCAGGCCGGCCGGCAGGGACCGATGACGGACTCCAACTTTCCTCCCTAACCCATGCGGGTGGGGAGAACCTCATTAACCTTAGGGCAAGGTAATCCCGCCATTCGGCGGGATGTAAGAGTTTGTAACTCGCTTCGCTCTAACAAACGCTAACAAAGGGGGTGATAAAATATGGCAACCAAAGTATCTGGTGTAAGGTTGGTAATACCCGAAACCAATCCTCCGGCTGACTATATGGCTGAACAGTGGCGCGATTCCCTGAAGAATAACGCTATGCGTATCAACCAGAAACGCCAGCAGGCGGTTCCGGACGAGGGTAAATTCCAGACCAAACTGGCTGCACCGTCAGGACTTGAATGGGCTAAGGTGATGGACCCGACTTACCGCTCCAAGAGCGAGTTGAGCGCGGATGACATCAGGACGGCCCAGATGAGAAACCTGATGGATGCCTTCAGCAAGTGGGAATTGGGTCTTGCCTACGCATTTGAGACCGTGGACGGCGTGGAAGCCAAACGGTTCAAGGATGCGGTTGACAATAAATCCGATTCCTGGGCTGACGGAGTAACCAGGAAGACGCTTCGTTTCACCGGCGACAAGGTCAGGGGCAGGGGCGCGGCACCTATCGCGGCCTACTGGCTGGCCGGTGACAAGCGGGTGGGCGAGATGCTTCGGGCTGGCGATACGGTTACTACAGGCGGACCAATCAACGTGGCTAAGGTCGGATTCAGGACATTCCTGAAGACCGGCTTGGTGCAGAGATTGATTCAGTCCGGAGTGGTGATTGTCCGTTCGGGTTATGACCCGGCCGTGATTGGCGCGCAGAATGGCTTTATCAACGAGTTCTTGAAAGGCGTTCAGGATGCGGCATTCGCGGAGTTCCAGCCGCTGCTTCTCCCGGACAAATCCTTCTGCCGTTATGAACTGACTGACGGGGTGCTTTACCTCAACATTCAGGTAGTAACGCCGTAGGATAAATGCGGAATGCGGAGTGTGGAGTTCGGAATTGTTTCGGGCTCCACCTCCGCTCCGCATAACCCATACAGGATAAACGAAAGAACGGACAAACCAAGAAACCGAGGAACATGTTCTCCCGTTCTTTAGTTCTTCAGTAAATATTGGAGATATTTTTATGTCAGACACATTAAAACCATTATCCGTAAAGACGGAACATCTGGCTACCAAATCAGTAACCAGCGAGAAGATTGCGGAGAAGGCCATAGAAAACAGGCACATCAAGGAAGGCACGGTCACGCCTGATAAGATGACATTTACGCCGGTAAGCCGGCCGATTTCGCCGCCGATTGATTCGGCCGAGATTAAAGACGGCGCGATTAAGACCGATGAGCTTGCCGGTAACGCAGTCACGGCTGATAAAATTGCGCCTAACGCCATCACTGCTGAGAAGATACTGAATGGTGCAGTTACCAGTGAAAAGATTCGTGACGGCGCCATTACCAAGGAAAAGATGGCTGACGGGATTATCGGAACAGCCGAGATAATTGACGGGTCAATCACTTCAGCCAAGTTAGCCGGCAATTCCGTAACCGCTGCGAAAATCGCATCTAACGCCGTAGGTTCTTCAGAGATTCAAAATGGCGCGGTGACACCGGCCAAGCTGTCGTTCTCGGTGCCGAGCCGACCGTTAACTCCGCCGGTTACTACAGCAGAAATCGGTGATGGACAAGTGACACAGGCCAAACTGGCACCCGGCGTAGGCGGCGGAGATACGCTAACTATGTTCCCAACGCCCCAGACCGCCCTGGACCAAGGCGGGATTATTGCCACGACCGTACCGGCCAGCGTTGACCTTTCCGCAATCATCCCGGTAGGCACCAAGGGCGTGATTGTCTCCATCGCCTGTATTACCCAGGGTTATACCGATGGCGGGATGATGGCATACATCTTCCGTCAGTTGGGCGCGGAATATGCCCTGCAAGTCGGGGCTCCGGCAATTAACGCTCCGGGGATTAGTAACGGTGGCTCAGTCCTGATGCCGGTGGCAGCTGATAGGACGTTGCTTTGGCAAGCTTATGTAGCTGGGAATAACTCAACGGAACTCGTAATTTATATCCTCGGATATATAATGTAGCCCCGGCAAAGACTGCCGGGGTCTAACTCACTGTAACGACCTTCGGTCTAACAGTGAGTAAGAGGTACGTGGTGTAGCAACCACAGATGACACAGATGGCTCAGATTAATCGGTGTCAGTACCCGGTGCGCCGCCTGCGGCGTACTGCCGACCAGTGCTTTGCACAGGGCAGTGAAATCTGTGGTGCAGAAACGAAAGCGCCCCCTGATTTTCATCAGGAGGCGCTTCTTGCTATAAGCTCTTTGCTCTACGCTATTCGTTAGACCACCCCCTGGTCCATCATTGAATCCGCCACCTTGACGAATCCGCCGATGTTAGCGCCGCTGACGTAATTGATGAACTTGCCTTCCGTGCCGTACTTGACGCAGGTGGCATGGATGTCCTTCATGATGTTGTGCAGTTTCTCGTCCACCTCTTCGCGGGTCCAGGACAGCCGGAGCGAGTTCTGTGACATTTCCAGGCCGCTGGTGGCTACGCCGCCGGCATTGGCCGCCTTGGCCGGTCCGTAGAGGATTTTGGCATCGAGATAGGCGTTGATGGCGTCGATGTTGCTGGGCATATTGGCGCCTTCGGCCACGCACATACAGCCGTTCTTGATGAGCAGTTTGGCTTCGTCGCCGTCAATCTCGTTCTGGGTGGCGCAGGGCAGCGCCACGTCGCACTTGATGCCCCAGGGCTTTTTGCCGGCCAGATACTTGGCGCCGAACTTGTCCGCGTATTCCTTGATTCGGCCCCGCTTGACGTTCTTCAACTCCATGACAAAGGCCAGTTTTTCCTTGGTCATGCCCTTTTCATCATAAACCGTGCCGTCTGAGTCGGACATGGATACGACCTTGCCGCCCATTTCCATGGCTTTTTCAGCCGCGTACTGGGAGACATTACCTGAGCCGGAGATGACCACGGTCTTGCCTTTGAGCGTTTCCTTGCGGGTCTTGAGCATCTCGTCCACGAAATAAAGCACGCCGTAGCCGGTGGCTTCCGGACGAATCAGCGAGCCGCCCCAGTTCCGGCCCTTGCCGGTTAAGACGCCGGTGAATTCGTTGCGCAGGCGCTTATACTGCCCGAACAGGAAGCCGATTTCCCGGCCGCCCACGCCGATGTCGCCGGCCGGAACATCAGTATCCGGGCCGATGTGGCGGAAGAGTTCGCTCATAAACGACTGGCAGAAGTGCATGACTTCGTTGTCCGACTTGCCCTTGGGGTCGAAATCCGAGCCGCCCTTGCCGCCGCCCATGGGCAGCGTGGTCAGTGAGTTTTTAAAGACCTGTTCAAATGCCAGGAATTTGAGGATGCCCAGGTTGACCGATGGGTGCAGGCGCAGGCCGCCCTTGTAGGGGCCGATGGCGCTGTTCATCTCAATCCTGAACCCGCGGTTGACCTGGACCTCGCCCTGGTCGTTAACCCAGGGTACCCGGAACATCATGACCCGTTCGGGCTCGACGATTCTTTCCAGAATCTTGGCTTTTTGGTATTTGGGGTTCTTTTCTATGAAGGGCATGATTGATGAGAGCACCTCATAGACCGCCTGGTGGAACTCTGTTTCCGAGGGGTTCTTGGCCTTGACCCTGTCCATAAATTGCGTTAGGTTGTTTCCGGCCATATTGGTATCCTTTCTGTTTTCCTTTCGGACCGATTTCTCCATTGTCTGCGGCATTTGCTGGTCCTTTCTATGGTTAAGTTATGATAGTTAGTATATTATTTCACGAGGTTGCGGTTCCCACAGGAACTAAGCGAAGCGTGAATCCGAGCATTCAGCCAGCGGCTGAAGCGCAGGTCAACCCGGTGGCTCATGGCGCTTTTGGCATACTTGTTTTCTCCGTCTAAAGGGACTGTTACTATAACACGGAAACCGGAAAAGTCAAGAAATAATTGGGGAAAATATTAACACGAATAAAACGAATAGCACCCCGAAAGCTTTCGGGGTGGGATTCGCCTTTATTCGCTGGACGCGGTCTCTTCGGAGTGTACCCGGAGCGCTGTCCCCGTTCCGTTCCGTCGGTACTCGCGACCAATTCCACGATTCACATCGTGGAACAGGGCAGCCACTGGCTGAATGCTCCCGACCATTGCTGCGCAAAGGGCGCTTAGTGCGTGTTAGAATGGATTAAATCCAGCTCGGCCGCGGCATCGGCGATGAATTGGCTGATGATTTCCTTAATGGGTTTGATATCCTTGACCAGTCCGACGCTCTGGCCGGCCATGAGCGAGCCGCGTTTGACGTCGCCATCCACCACGGCCTTTTTTAGGGCGCCCATCCAGAACCGTTCCACCTCAAACTGCGCTTCCTTGCGGGAGATGGCGCCGGCTTCCAGTTTCTTAATCAGTTCCATCTGGAGTTTTCCGAAGGCGATTGTGCCTTCGTTATACAGGGCCCGGACTGAGACCACCGGCAGGGCCGAATCAAACTGGGGCGTGGCCATGGCATCCCGGGCCTTGGCGCGCAGGAACGCCTCCTTGAATTCCGGATGCGCCTGGCATTCCGGCGACATGACGAACCGGGTGCCCATCTGGATGCCGGATGCGCCCATCAACAGCAGGTGGGCCATCATTTGGCCGGTGGCAATGCCGCCGGCCGCGAAGATAGGCAGCTGGTCCTTGAACTTGAAGAGCACCTCCTGCAAGAGGACAATCAGCGAGACCGGGCCGATATGGCCGCCGGATTCGCTGCCTTCGAGCATCAGGCCGTCCGTGCCGTATTTTATCATCCGTTCGGCGATGGAATCGGTCGAGGCAAAGCAGATGACCTTGGCGCCGGAGTCCTTGGCCTGCTGGATTTCCTCGGTGCGCGGGAAACTACCGGCAAAGATGATAAAGGGCGCCTTCTTGCGGCAGGCCAGCTCCAGGTGCGCCGGGTAGTTCGGGGCAATGGTGATGAGATTGACTCCAAATGGTTTCTTAGTTAGGGTGCGGGTGTCGTCAATATCCTTAGCCAGCAGTTCCGTGGGCATATTGCCGCCGGCCAGGACGCCGAAGGCGCCGGCATTGCAGACCGTGGCCACCAGGTGCGGGGTCGAGACCCAGGTCATGGCCCCGCAGATGATCGGATAGTCCACGCCCAGGAATTCCCGGCCCTTGCGCCATAATTGATTAATCCGCTTGGTATCTGTCATATGAACGGCATGATAGATTATTCGGCTGACGGATTCAAGAGAATTAACATTAAATTGTCAATACCATCTTTTATTGTCATTTCCGCGTAGGCGGGAATCCAGGTACGTGCGGATAATCTTGGATTCCTGCTTTCGCAGGAATGACACACGCGGGGCGGGAACGAAAAACAGGTAAGCGGGGTTCACCCCCACACCAATGTATTTCTCACATTAAGGCATTGGTGTGGGGGTAAACATCCGTACGGCCTGGGGAACGATTTCTATCTCAGCCGGCAGGTAGCCGCAGAAGTCGCCGTCCACCTGGAGGGCCACGGTTTCTTGGGAGGTGACAACTACTTTGTTTACCCGCTGATGCCCGGCTGAGGCGAGCGAACCATTGCCCAGAAAGGCCAGGGTGTAATAGAGCAGGATGCTCAAGGACGATTTACCGGTGAACCAGCAGGCGTCCAGCGCGCCGTCATTATGGATGGCTTGGTTGACCAGAACAAACGGCCCGCCGTAACTGCGGACATTGGCAACCTGGACAAACGAGGCGTTTTCTGCGAGCGGTTTGCCGTCTGCAAGGATGTTTATCCGGGGCGCCTGATAGGAAAAGAGATGCCGAAGGGCAATCGGGAAATAACTGAACAGGTGCGCCTGCAATCTGGAGCCATCCTTACGCGACAGGTGGTATTTTTGGGCTACCTGGGCGTCAAAGCCGATGCCGGTCATGGAGATAAAATAGCGTCTCAGGTTTTCCTTTGGCAGAGTGACACAACCCAGGTCCAGTTGGCGTGATAAGTTATTCCGAAACAGGTGGATGAATTGCCTGATATTTCGTTTTAACCCGAGTTCCTTGGCAATGACGTTCCCGGAACCGAAGGGAATAAATCCCAGGGTCGGTCTAGTATCCGTATTAAATTTGGTGTTTGATAAGAGCCCGTTGATGACCTCGTTAAGCGTGCCGTCCCCGCCCAGGCACAGGATGGACGTATTATCCTGATGTTCGGCGGCTATTCGTGTAGCGTCTCCGGCCTTTTGGGTGGGCGCTACCTGGCAGTCTATCTGCTCTTTAACCAGGGCGTCTTTGAGGCGTTCTAGGAAGCGCATGGACCGGCCGCTGCCGGAAATCGGGTTGACGATAATCTTGAGTCTCATAACCATGCTGATAATTTATCAGAAATATCTGGATTTGCAATAAATTGTATGTTATGAGTGGCGATATGAAGAAGTTGCGGGGCAAACAATCAGGCGAAAAGGATAAACCGGCGGCTGAAGCCGGCCAGCCGGTTATTATAGATGTGCCTAAGGGCAACCTGGTCTTGATTAAAGACCGCTGTAAGAGTTGCGGGTTCTGTATTGAATTCTGCCCCAAGAAGGTGCTGGAGTTTTCATCCGAAGCTAATGCCAAGGGATACCGGATACCCAGGGCCAAAGACCCGGACGCCTGCATCCTGTGCGGTTTTTGTTCGATGTATTGCCCGGACTTTGCGATTTACCAGACGAAGAACGATAAGACAGGGAAAAAGTAATAATATATTATGGGCGCACCAAACGAAACCGTTTTAGAAGGCAAGCATTTCATCAACGGCGCGACAGCCTGCGCCGAGGGCGCGATTGTGGCCGGCTGCCGGTTCTTTGCCGGATACCCAATTACCCCGGCCACCGAAGTGGCCGAGCGGATGTCCGAACGCCTGCCCCATCTGGGCGGTATTTATATCCAGATGGAGGACGAGATTGCCTCGATGGCCGCGATACTCGGAGCATCCTGGGGCGGGAAAAAGTCCATGACCGCCACCTCAGGTCCAGGCTTTTCGCTGATGATGGAAAATCTCGGGCTGGGCATTATGACCGAGACACCTTGTGTTGTAGTGAATATGCAGCGGGCCGGGCCGTCCACCGGACTGCCCACCTATGTCGGACAAGGGGATATGATGCAGGCGCGCTGGGGCTCGCACGGGGTTTATGAAATCATTGCCCTGGCGCCGTCTTCGCCCCAGGAAGCCCTGGACCTGACCATCATGGCTTTTAACCTGTCCGAGGAATTCCGGTTGCCGGTCCTGATAATGGGTGATGAGATAATCTCGCATATGGCCGAGCGGGTAATTATTCCGTCGCCTGATAAGGTCAGGATATATCCGCGCCGCGCGCCCAAGTCGCCGCCTGATGAATACCTGCCTTACCAGCCAAATAGCGATCTGGTGCCGGATATGGCCACGGCCGGCCAGGGTTATCATATCCAGACCACCGGCCTGACCCATAACGAGAAGGGCTATCCGGTCATGACCACCGAGGCGCACCAGAAACTGGTAAAACGGCTGGTTGATAAAATAATCCTTAACAAGGATAAAATCATCCGGGTGGAAGAAGAGAACACCGCCAATGCGGATGTAGTGGTTTGCAGTTACGGCAGTTCGGCCCGGATTGCCGAGTGGGCAATACGAGAAGCGCGCGCCAAGGGAATCAAGGTCGGCAAGTTGCGCCTGATTACGGTCTGGCCGTTCCCGGACGAGCAGGTCAGGGCCATGGCCAAGAAGATAAAGGCCTTTGTGGTGCCCGAGATAAACAACGGGCAGATTAGTTTAGAGGTGGAGCGCTGCGCCGGCGGCCAGGCCCGGGTCATCAGCGTGCCGCATATGGGCGGCGCCGCGCATAACCCGCAGGATATTCTTGACGCGATTATGAAGGCAGTGAAATAGAAATATGGTAAACCCCATTAGAAAGAACACGAATAGAGATAAAGACATGAATTGTCCGTTAAAATCTAATACAGAACTTTCTAACGGGGCAAGCGAGATTAATAAGCATCCGCTGGATAAATTTATCCGCCAGGACCGGATGCCCCATATCTGGTGTCCGGGTTGCGGGCTGGGCACGGTCTTCAACGGACTGCTCAATGCGATAATAAAATCCTCCGCCTCTGGCGAGACCTCGCCTGCGGGCGGGGGGATTGATCTGGATAAAATAGCCATTGTCTCCGGCATCGGCTGCACCGGCCGGATTGCCGGCTATGTCAAGTTCGACGGATTCCATACCACGCACGGCCGGGCCATCCCGTTTGCCACCGGACTAAAATTAGCCCGGCCGGACCTGAAGGTAATTGTGGTTTCCGGCGAGGGTGATCTGTTCTCGATCGGCGGCAATCATTTCATTCACGCCGGCCGGCGCAACGTGGACCTGACCGTAATCTGCGTCAATAACTCCAATTACGGCATGACCGGCGGCCAGTGCAGCGCCACCACGCCGGTCAAGGCCATTACCGCCACCACGCCTTTCGGTAATTTCGAGGCGCCATTTAGTTTGCCCCATATTGCCGCGGCCGTCGGCGCGGTCTATGTGGCCCGCTGGACCGCCTTCCACGTCCAGAAAATGCAGGCATCCATGGTCCGGGCCATCCGGAAAAAGGGATTCAGTTTCGTGGAAATAATGTCGCCCTGCCCGACCTATTACGCCCGGATGAATAAACTCGGCTCCGGCCTGGATATGATGAAATTTTACAAGGAAAATACCGTCATTCAAAAGGAGGTTCAGCTCAAGGATATCAGCATTGTCCGGGGCGGCAAGATCGTCATCGGGGATTTCGTGGACAGCGACCGGCCGACCTTTAACGACTTGGTAGATGAATTAACCTGCCGGTTTACCGGAGCCACGATGCATAAAGAAGAAAAACAAAAGCTCACGCATGAATAAAGAGTTGAGATTTACCGGTTTCGGCGGCCAGGGCATCATCCTGGCCGGTTACATTACCGGAAAGGCCGCGGCGATTTACGCCGACCTGCACGCCACACTGACCCAGAATTACGGGCCGGAATCGCGGGGCGGCGCATCCAGCGCCCAATTGATTATTTCGGATGAGCCGATTTTCTATCCCCATATTACCCGGCCGGATATCCTGGTGGCCATGTCGCAGGAGGGTTATGCCAAATACAAGGACGAGGTGAAGCCGGGCGGGATTATCCTCATTGACGAAGACCTGGTCAAGGATGCCAAACCGAGGACAGATGTTAAAACAGCCCAAGTACCGGCTACGCGCCTGGCCGAGCAATTAGGCAAGAAGATGGCGGCTAATATCGTGATGCTCGGCTTTGCAACCGGACAGACTAATATGTTGACCAGGAAGGTTATGGAAGAGGCCATCAAGACCTCGGTTCCGCCGGCCAGCAGCGAACTCAATATACAGGCCTTTGATGCAGGATTTAAGTATAAAGGTTAATATATGAGAGAAATCAAGACCGAAAGCATCGTGGCGGCCCTTAAGAAAATGTGCCTGGAAGCCAACTGCATCATATCGGACGAGGTGCTCGGGCTGCTCAGGAAATCCATGCAACTGGAGGAATCCCCGACCGGAAAGGAGATTATCCAGCAGATACTGGAAAATGACAAGATTGCCAAAGACAAGATGGTGCCTATCTGCCAGGATACCGGCACAGCCGTGGTCTTTGTGGAAATCGGACAGGATGCCCATGTTACCGGCGGGTATCTTTATGACGCCATCAACGAAGGTGTGCGCCAGGGATACAAGGAGGGTTATTTGCGCAAGTCCATCGTATCCGATCCGCTGAACCGCAAGAATACCAACGACAATACACCGGCTGTAATTCATCCGGATATCGTGCCCGGAGACAAACTCAAGATATGGCTTCTGCCCAAAGGCGGCGGCAGTGAGAATATGAGCGCGCTTAAGATGTTGCCGCCTTCAGCGGGTTTAGACGGCGTGAAGAAATTCATCCTGGAAGCCGTGAAGAATGCCGGGGCCAATCCCTGTCCGCCCATTATTGTCGGGGTGGGCATCGGCGGCAACTTTGACGGCGTGGCAGTCCTGGCCAAGCGGGCGCACTTAAGGCCGGCCGGTACGCCCAACCCTAATCCGTTTTATGCAAAGTTAGAGCAGAACCTGCTCAGTGAAATAAATGATTTGGGTATCGGTCCGCAGGGCTTAGGCGGCCGATGCACAGCCCTGGCCGTGCACATTGAATACGGGCCGGCGCATATCACGGCCCTGCCCGTGGCGGTCAATATCAATTGCCACGCAGCCCGGTTGCGCGAGGTAATTCTGTAATTGTCCGATTAAGATGAAACTAAACCTGAAAAAATACGTTACTGATGCGTTGGCCAAAGGAGCCCGGGATGCCATTATTATCAACGCCAGGGACATCGTGCTTGACCCGCGTACCATGTTAAAGTGCCGGTTCGGCTGCACCGGCTGGGGCCATAACTGGACCTGTCCTTCAGCGCCCGGCGCGGTGACGGTCTGGGAATTCACCCAGATTATCAAGCATTATAAAAAGGCGCTGCTTATTCACACCAGCGACAAACGCCTGGCCCAGGATATATCCTTTGCCACAGAACAGAAGGCCTATGCGGACGGTGCCTATTTCGCCTTCAGCTTGTCCGATTGCGCGGTATGTTCGGAATGCCGGTATCCCAAGCCCTGCCGGGCAGCCAAAAAAGCCCGGCCGGCCATGCAGGCCTTAGGCATTGACGTGTTCTCAACCGTCCGCAAGCAAGGGCTGGTTCTGAAAACGCTCAAGAATAAAGACGAACAGCAGAACTGGTATAGCTTGGTGCTGATAGATTAATACCGCCGGCCGGGTTCGTTAATGAATCTATTTTTCTTCCCTTAAGTATTTTCTTGACCCCATTCGGCGGGTTTGGTATTATCTGCCAATAATTTGTTAAGTAAGCGGTTTTAATCCTCGCCTCTAATCGCGTCAATCTAATGAGTAAAAAGATATATCTGGCCTTTTTGTGGCACCACCACCAGCCCTACTATCGCATCGCCAGCGGCAGTTCGGCATTCCAGATGCCCTGGGTGCGCCTGCACGGCATCAAGGATTATTACGGCATGGCCGCGCTGATTGAACAGTTCCCCAAAATCAAATCCAACATTAATCTGGTGCCCTCGCTTTTAAAACAGATAAAGGAATACTTAGCCGGCGATACGGACCGGTTGCTGTCCTTAAGCCAGAAGCCGGCCGCGGAGTTGAATCCGGAAGACAGACAGTATATCCTGGAGAACATATTCCTAGCCCATCCGCAGAATATGATCGGCGCCTGCCCGCGCTATAAAGAATTATACACACTCTACCAAACGGCGCGCCAGAAGTCCGTGGCTGAAAAACAGCCGGCGACCGGAACCATCGACAATCTTTTAACCGGCAGCCCGCAAAACGGACAGGCCGTCAAGAAACTCATCAAGAACCTGACAGACCAGGATTTTACGGACCTGCTGGTCTGCAGTTCGTTGGTCTGGTTTCACCCGCTGATAATGGAGCGCGACAAGGAATTGCAGGCCCTCCGGGCCAAAGGGCGCAATTATACCGAGGATGACAAGAAGCTAATGGTCCAAAAACAGATGCACTATTTATCCGAGATTATCCCGCTACATAAAAAACTGCAGGACGGCGGGCAGATAGAAATCACTACCACGCCGTTTTACCATCCGATTCTGCCGTTATTGTGCAACATGAATTCGGCCCTGCAGGCCATGCCCAATGCGGCCCTGCCGGCCGTGGACCAGCAGGCGCTGTTGGTGGACGGGTACTGGCAGGTGGCCGAGGCTATGAGATTCTACCGGGAACATTTCGGCACCGAGGCCGGGGGCATCTGGCCGGCCGAAGGTTCGGTGGCGCCGTCCATGATGCCGCTGCTGGCGGAACAGGGCGTCCGGTATTTCGCCAGCGATGAGGAAATCCTGGCCCATACCCTGGGCAAGTCATCGGACCATTTCTCGGGCTTCCTGAACGATTTATACCAGCCGTATAAAACCCGGAATATGGCGGTGATATTCCGGGACCAGTATCTTTCCAACCTGATCGGATTTCAATACCAGCGCTGGAAGGCGTCTGATGCGGTGGACCACCTGATAAACGAGATAAAAGCCGGAGCCAGCCGGGTGCACCAGGAAGCGCCGCTGGTCAGCATCATCCTGGATGGTGAAAATCCCTGGGAATATTATCCCAATAATGGCATCGAGTTCCTGAAACTCCTGTACGAGCGGCTGAGCAACGATACCGAGATAGAAACCGTGCGCATCAGCGATTATCTTGAGAAACATCCGCCGGTCCGGGAACTGGATACCATCTACGCCGGCTCGTGGATAAACCATAATTTTTCCATCTGGGTCGGCCATAACGAGGACCGTCAGGCCTGGGAATACCTGGCCAAGACCAGACAGGCGGTTAAGGAACAGGCCGCCAAGGGCGTGGAACAGGCGGTGATTGACCGGGCCATGGAGAGTATTTATATTGCCGAGGGCAGCGATTGGTTCTGGTGGTTCGGGCACGAGCATTCCTCGGCCCTGGATGACCAGTTTGACTTATTATTCCGGAAACACCTGATGAATGTCTACCAGATTCTGGGTTTGAACGTGCCGGAATACCTGCACCACCAAATAAAGGAACGCCGGCAGAAGGAGTTGCACACCCTGCCCTGGGGATTGCTTGATATCAAGCTGGACGGCAAGCGGAGCGATTATTTCGAGTGGCTGGCGGCCGGGCAGTTTGATATGACCAGCGAAGTCAGCGCGGCTATGGACCATTCAGCCGATGCCGGACGGATAATCTCGCGCATCTATTTCGGGTTTGACAGGCATAATCTTTGTTTGCGGATAGACCCCCCGGCCAATGGCTCGAAAACATTCCCGGACGGAATATATTTTGTGCTAAACTTCTTGAAGCCGATCAAGCGAAAAGTTATCATCCGTGATATCAAGACTAATCCGCGATTCAATATTCTGGACGAGAATAATACCGTAATAAAAGAATCGCTGGATACGGTGGCCATCAGCGAAATAGCCGAGATTCTCTGTCCGCTCGACGCGCTGGGATTCAAGCCGGGCGAGGCGGTGGAATTCTTTGTGGAGGCGTATGCTGTTTTGGGCGGAGGAAACAAGCCCTGTGATTGCTCGCTGGACCGCCTGATAGTCCGGCATCCGGACAGCCTGCCGATAAAACTGGCCGCGCCGGCTGATGACCTGGCCCATATTGACTGGATTGCGTAATTAAGCATAGCGCTGAGAGCATAATATTTATGGTTTGTTCGATGCGATATGTCCTGAGCTGAAATATATGTCAGAATTAAGAAAAGACCCGATATTAGGCCGCTGGGTGATTGTGGCCTCGGAGCGGGCCAAGCGACCGGTTGATTTCAAGCCGGACCCGGTTGGGCCGCCCAAGCCCGCGGCTTCCTGCCCGTTCTGCGAGGGCAACGAGAAAATAACCCCGCCCGAGATATACGCCATCCGGAAACCATTTTCCGCGCCGAATGGCAAGGACTGGCTGGTCCGGGTGGTGCCCAATAAATTCCCGGCTCTGGCCATTGAGGGCAATATCGACAAGCGGGGCAAGGGCCTGTACGATTATATGCGCGGCATCGGGGCGCACGAGGTGATTATCGAAACCCCCCAGCACGCGGCCTCGTTTACGCCGCTGCCCGAGGAGCAAATTCAGCATATTTTCCAGACCTACCAGGCCCGGATGTCGGATTTAAAAAAGGACGATCGTTTTGCCTACGGACTGATTTTCAAGAATGTCGGCGACCGGGCCGGCGCGTCCCTGGAACATACCCATTCGCAGCTGGTGGTGACGCCGATTATTCCGATTCGCATCCAGCAGGAGATGAAGGGCTCGGAAAACTTTTACCACTACCGGGGCCGCTGTATCTTCTGCGACATCATCCACCAGGAGATAGAGGATGACGAGCGGGTGGTGATTAATGACGAGCATTTTATCGCGGTGGAGCCCTTTGCCTCGCGCTTCCCGTTCGAGACCTGGATACTGCCCAAACAGCATCTGACCCATTACGAGATGATACCGCCGCACCTGATACCATCACTGGCCTCCATCGCTAAGAGGGTATTTCAGAAACTGGAAAAGGCGTTGAATAATCCGGCCTACAATATGCTGGTGCACACCACGCCGTTCACCATGGATGAGACCGAATACTACCACTGGCACATCGAAATCATTCCCCGGATAACCCGGGTGGCCGGCTTTGAATGGGGCACGGGATTCTATATCAATTCGGTTCCGCCTGAAGACGCCACGAAATACCTCAAGGAGATCAGTATTTAATGACTAAAATGAATGTCTGCCAGGTGGCTTCAGAGATGGTGCCGTTTGCCAAAACCGGCGGACTGGCTGACGTGCTGGGCGCCCTGACGCCCCAGCTGAAGAAATCCAAGGTCAACGTTACGGCCTTCCTGCCCCTCTATAAACAGGTCAAGACGAACACTCCGAATCTTATTTCCACCGGGTTAACGGTCAAGGTTAAGGTGGGCGAGAATCTGGAGTCCGGGGCGATATGGAAGACGCAATTACAGGGCGTGGATGTCTATTTCATCCAGCGCGACGAGTATTACCGGCGCGAGTATCTCTACGGCACGCCGGACGGCGACTATAAGGATAACGCCGAGCGATTCATATTCTTCTCCCGAGCCGTGCTCGAGGCGATAAAACTGCTTAATCTCCGGCCCGATGTCATCCACTGCCACGACTGGCAGAGCGCGCTGATTCCGGTTTACCTTAAAACGATTTACAGGAAAGACCCGCAGCTGGCCGGCGTAAAAACCCTGCTCACGGTTCACAATCTGGCTTATCAGGGATTATTCTGGCATTGGGATATGAAACTGATCGGGCTGGGTTGGGAATATTTTAACTATAAACAGCTGGAATTCTACGGCCAGGTAAATTTCCTGAAGGGCGGCCTGGTCTTTGCGGATATGCTGTCCACGGTCAGCCCGCGTTATGCCAGAGAAATTCAGACACCGGTGTTCGGCGAGCGCCTGGACGGGGTGTTGCGCGAACGGGCCGGCGACCTGCACGGCATCATCAATGGTGTGGATTATGACCAGTGGAGCCCAGCCAAGGATAAATTCATCCCGGTAAAATACACCGAGAAGAAACTGGCCGATAAGATTAAGAACAAGCAGGCGCTCCGGAAAAAGTGCCACCTGCCGGTAACCGACGCGCCGATAATCGGAATGATCGGACGCCTGGCCTCCCAAAAAGGGTTTGATCTGGTGTCTGAGGCGTTTGAAGATATAATAAAGGCCGGCGCTCAGGTTATTTTGCTGGGCACCGGCGAGGAGAAATACCACCAGCTGTTCCGGGATACAGCCAAGAAATACTCGACACAGGTATCAGCCCATATCGCCTTTGACAATTCACTGGCGCACCTGATAACGGCCGGAGCGGATATGTTTCTGATGCCGTCCAGATACGAGCCCTGCGGCCTGAACCAGTTATACGCCCTGAAATACGGCACGATTCCAATTGTCCACGAAACCGGCGGCCTGGCCGACAGCATCCATAACTATACGCCGGCAGGCCTGAAAGCCGGAACCGCCACCGGATTTTCATTCAAGAACTATTCCGCCCAAGAAATGCTGGTCTGCATAAAATCAGCCCTGGCGCTTTACGGAGACGGCCCGGCCTGGAAGCAGCTGATGAAAAACGCCATGCAGCAGGATTTTTCATGGGAACACAGCGGTCGGGAATATATTGCGCTGTATAAGAAATTGATTAAATAAATACCCCCTCACCATCCCCCCTCCCCTTGGGGGGAGAGGATAGGAGAGGGGGGTATTGCATCCGTATGAAGATATTAGTAGTGGGCTCAGGCGGCCGGGAACATGCCCTGGCCTGGAAAATCAGCCAGTCGCCGTTAGTCAAGAAAATCTATGCCGCTCCGGGCAATCCGGGCATGGCGAAGCTGGCCGAATGCCTGCCCATCGCCGCTACCGAAATAGATAAGCTCAAGGAATTTGTCCGGACCGAAAAGATAGACCTGACCGTAGTCGGCCCGGAAATGCCTTTAGTAAATGGCATAGTGAATGAATTCCGCAAGGACAAACTCAAGATATTTGGCCCGACCAAGCTGGCCGCGGAACTGGAAGGCAGCAAGGTTTTCACCCGGGAATTGCTTAAGCGGCACGGGATTCCGTCTCCTTCTTTCAAGGTGGCCGGTTCGCTGGATGAAGCGATGCACTATCTGGCCAAGGTGTCGATGCCCATTGTGATTAAGGCAGACGGGCTGGCCTCCGGCAAGGGCGTGACGGTCTGCGAACACAAGGATATGGCCCAGGACACGGTTACCCGAATGATGAAAGATAAGGTCTTCGGCGACTCGGGCAATAAGGTGGTCATCGAGGAGTTCCTGGTGGGACAGGAGGTTTCAATCCTGGCCTTGACGGACGGTAAGACCATTGCGGTTTTGGAGCCGGCCCAGGATTACAAACGCCTGATGGATGACAACAAGGGGCCTAATACCGGCGGCATGGGCGCATATTCACCGGTTAAGTTTGTCACCTCCAAGATGATGGATAAAATCGTCGGCGAAATAATCGTGCCGACGGTGCACGCCATGTATTCATCCGGCCGGCCTTATCAGGGGGTGCTTTATGCCGGATTGATGGTCTCGCCGGCCGGCATAAAGGTCCTGGAATACAATGTCCGGTTCGGCGACCCGGAAACCCAGCCGCTGATGATGCGCCTGAAAAGCGACCTGGTGCCGCTCCTGATGGCCGTGGTGGAACAGAAACTGGATAAAATCAAGCCCATCGAATGGTATGACGAGCCGGCCGTTTGCGTGGTCATGACCAGCAAAGGTTATCCGTCTAGCCCCAGGACCGGCGACGAGATAAAATTCAGCGGTCTATCAGGTAATAAAAATCTCCAGGCATTCCACGCCGGAACGGCGCTTCAGAATAATAAAGTGGTAACCGCCGGCGGGCGGGTGCTGGGCATTACCGCCCGGGCCC
The DNA here is from genome assembly GCA_016235865.1 of Planctomycetota bacterium. Lineage (NCBI taxonomy): Bacteria > Pseudomonadati > Planctomycetota > Planctomycetota bacterium. The sequence continues at coordinate 508,447 of JACRIK010000003.1, forward strand.
AGAATTTCTCCGTTGCGCGCCAAAAGGCCTACGATGCCGTAAAACAGATATCCTTTGACGGAGCATTCTACCGAACCGATATCGCGAAAGGAGTATAATAGTTTTTGATAGTGCACTTCGTTCCCTCTCCCCATCGAGGAGAGGTTAGGTGAGGGGGTGAGAAGTAAGTGAAAAGAAGAAATGTTGGAATAAGCAGATGTCTTAGAAGAAATCAAACAGATGCGGAAAGGAAGCTCTGGATAATCCTGCGAAATCGTCAATTATGCAATATAAAGTTCAGAAGGCAATTTCCGGTTGACAAATACATTTTAGATTTTTATGCTCCGGAATGTCGGCTTGGGGTTGAGGCCGACGGCGGACAGCATTATGAGGATAAAGGCAGGAAGAAAGACGAAATAAGGACTAAAAGGTTGCTGTTGCTGGGAATTAAAGTATTAAGGTTCAGCGACAGGGATATATTAACTAATGTTAAAGGTGTGGTGGCGGTGATACAGAATACAGTAGAAGCGCAGATAAAAAATCCCCCTCACCTTAGTCCTCTCCCCCGAAGGGAGAGGAAATGGGTGGGAAATAATAAATGATGAGTTTTCTCCTCTCCCCCGAGGGGAGAGGTTTGGTGAGGGGGTAATTTAATAAATGTTCAACACATTAAAAAAGCGCCTGATAATCAGTTTCAACCTGATTTCGGCCATTGCCTTTCTGCTGGTTTTTGACCATTACCTGGGCGGCCGGCAGACCGGGTTTTACCTTATCCTGGCCGGGTTTTCCTCGCTCTGCTTCTATGAATTCGCCAAACTCTACTGGAACATCAATATCAAACTGCCCTGGCATTTCCCGGTCATGACCGGCCTGTGCGGGATAGTCATCCTCTGGATATTCTGGACCTTCCCCAAACTCATCGGGTTCTCAAAGGCCGCCGACTATCTGATATTCATAATGTGGGATATGCCGCTGCTGCTGACCTTTACCGTGTTCATTGTCATCGCTATTTTATACTATCTTAAGCGGATAGATGATTTCCACCAGATTCTTATCCTGTTTGTCGGGTTTGTCTACGTCTACCTGCCCATCTGGTCCATCGCCCGGATGAGGGCCAAGGGCATAATCCTGGTGCTCTATTTCATCGCCATGGTCAAGGCCGGCGACAGCATCGCCTATTTTTGGGGCACCCGCTTCGGCCGGCACAAGCTGGCCGAAAAGGTCAGCCCGAATAAGACCGTGGAGGGTTTTATCGCCGGGCTGCTGGGCGCCGCCGTCATCGGCATGGTTATTTTCTACCTCCTGCCGCCCCGGATGTTCAGCATGGATGTCCTGCCGCCTTTCTGGCTGATATTTATCGTCAACCTGGTGATTGTCTTCGTGGCCCAGCTGGGCGATTTGTTCGAGTCGTATATCAAGCGGACCTGTAACGTCAAGGATTCGGGCAACGTGCTCGGTCCGATGGGCGGGATTCTGGATTTGAGCGACAGCTTATTGCTGGCCGCTCCGGTCGCGGCGTTCCTATTGTTAAAATTGTATTGACCGGCTAAACTGGCCAGACCGGCCAACCGGCTTAACTGACTATATGAAATTCCGGCGTAAAATTAGATTGCCCGACAATATGGATTTCGTCCAGTCATTCGGCCCGTATGACTCATATCTGAAACTCATCCGCAATAAACTGGGCGTCAAGATAACCATGCAATCCTCCCGGGGCGGCTGCCGGGAGCTGGTCATTACCGGCCAGAAACAGCCGGTGGAAACCGCCTTTAATGCCCTTTCCCGGATGGCCACTTCCCGGACGAACAATGAAGAAACGGTGCTGAATCTGATAAACAACAAGCCAAACAATAACAGCTGCGCTCCGGATGCGCTGAACGCCCAGCCGCATTCCGCGCTGGCCCAGGACGTCTTTGCCGTCAAGGCGCGCACCGATGGTCAGGAGGGCTATCTCAAATCCCTGTGTGAAAACGACATCGTGATTGCCATCGGCCCGGCCGGCACCGGCAAGACCTATCTGGCCGTGGCCCGGGCGCTGGTATCATTCAAAAAAGGCGAGGTGCGCAAGATAATCCTGTGTCGCCCGGCGGTCGAGGCCGGCGAGCGGCTGGGATTCCTGCCCGGCGACTACCAGGAAAAGGTCAATCCCTACCTTCGGCCGCTCTATGACGCCCTGAACAGCTTCCTGGAATTTCAGCAATTGCGGCGTCTGATGGAGACTGAGATTGTCGAGGTGGTGCCGCTGGCCTATATGCGCGGGCGCAACCTGGATAACGCCTTCATGATTCTGGACGAGGCCCAGAACTCCACCTCGGAGCAGATGAAGATGTTCCTGACCCGGATGGGCCGGAATTCCAAGATAGTGGTTACTGGCGACATCACCCAGATCGACCTGCCGGTCGGCAAGGCCTCCGGGCTGGTCGAGGCCCAGTCCATCATCGCCAATATTCCGGGTATTGCCTTTTGCTACCTGACCCGGGCCGATATTGTCCGGCACCCGCTGGTCCAATCCGTGGTTGACGCCTACGAGGTCAAACGGCACCAGAAGGGTAAGCAAAAATAAGCCTTCACCACGGAGACACGGAGGTTTCTCTGTGCCTTCCGCGCCTCTTATACGCTCTACACTCCACGTTTCACGCTATACGACGTAACCAACCACATACGGATTAAACGTCACGCGTACCCGATGCGCTTCAGCCACTGGCTAAATGCTCCCGACCAGTGCTTCGCACAGGGTTCAGTATTTACGCGGCTTGTCGGGGTATTTAACCACGGAGACACTGAGGCACAAAGCCGTTATTTCACCTCCGGCCGGGGGGCTTCCAGCCTTTTGACCTTATCCCCCCATTTTATATATTCCTTTTCTGTAAGTTCGGGTCCGGTGTATTCCTCTTCTTCATATAAATCTTCTACATCTTCCGGAAAACGATACCGCTTGGAAAACACGACCCCGATATCCGCTTTATTGCAGATATTTATTACGGTGACTATATCCTGCCAGGGGACATTGGGCGCGGGATTGATAACAATCGGAACGATATTGTAACAAGAAAATTCCCAGCCATCTAGCACTGTAATTGGATAAGCATTAGTTTGCACCCCCGCTTCTTTTAGAATACGGACATCTTCACGGATAATCGATTCCGGTTTGTCAAAACTTTTCACTGTATTTGACCCTATTCTTAGTTTGGTCTTGCCTGCGCCGGTATCCCATTCCATATAATACCCTAATCTCGTCCAGTATCGGGTCAACAACAGATGTAGGTTGCATACCCTCATCCTTTGGCAATGGGATTTCCAGTGTGCCCATGGTATTTTTGGGTGTCGTGAATGACAGGGAGTATATCCAGATGCCGAGCATAACGGTTATCACGGTGCAAACGATGATATAATTAAAGCGGTAAAACATATAAAACCCCTTTATAATTAGGCTTCCCAGCCCACCTATCTAAACGATAAAACACCCTTGGCGGACTAATTTATCTGGGAATTTTGGTCAGATACAGACAACAGGAGTAAACGGATTTAACTGATGGATAATCAGGCCCGGGGCGTCCGGATTATTTCTATCAACCGGAGATGACTCCGATGCATCGGCCACACAGGGTCGGGTGCGCTGTAGTTTTACCTACGTCCGCAGTGGAATTCCAGCAGCGGGCGCATTTCTGGTTTCCTGATTTGGCTATGGCTACGCCCATTTGCATCTGGTCAGCCGCCTTTTGGGCCGGTTTCTTGATGACCTTGACGGACGAGACCTTGTGGATGGTTGCCAATTCCTTTTCGTATATCATCAGGAATTCCAACAAGTCCGCCCCGTCGGTATATAATGTTACGTCGGCCTCGATGGATGAACCGATCTGGCCGGCCTTGCGCAGAGTTTCTATCTCCTTGGTCACCTCGGAGCGGATCAGGAATATCTTTTTCCAGTTCTCGTCCAGCTTGTTGTCAATCTTGGTCGGGTCCACCTTGGGCCAGTCGAGTAAGTGGACGCTGCGTGGGAGTTTTGCGTCCGGCGTTTTGCGCCCTGCGTTGACAAACAGGATATTGTCCCAGATTTCCTCGGCTGAGTAGGAGAGAATCGGGGCAACGAGTTTGACCAGCGACTGGAGTATCTCGTTTAAGGAGGTCTGGGCCGAGCGGCGCTCGATTGACTTGGCGCCGAAGGTATAGAGCCGGTCTTTCAATATGTCAAAGTAGAACGAGCTCATCTCGACCACGCAGAATTCATAGACCTCGCGGAAGACCTTGTAGAACTCAAAGTTGGCGTAGGATTGGGTGGTCATGTCAATCAGGCGATGGAGCTTGTTCAATGCCCAGCGGTCGATTTCCAGCATCTGGGCGTATTTTACCGCGTCGGTGTCCGGATTGTAATCATAGAGATTGCCCAGCATATACCGGAAGGTATTGCGGACCTTGCGGTAGGGGTCGGCCTTTTCCTGCAGGATTTCCAGCGATATCGGGATGTCCTCGGTGAAGTTGATGGATGAAATCCAGAGCCGGAGGATATCAGCCCCGACCTTGGCGACCATCTCGTCCGAGGTCATAGCGCCCTTGGACTTGGAGAGCTTTTCGCCTTCCGGCCGCTTGACAAATCCGTGGATGAGCACGTTCTTAAACGGCGCCACACCCCGGGTCATGACCGAGGGTAACAATGATAACTGGAACCACCGGGCCGGTTGGTCCGAGCCCTCGAGATATAAATCAGCCGGGAATTGCAGGTCTTTGTTTTCTATGACGACCGAACGGAAAGACGAGCCGGATTCAAACCAGACGTCAAAAATGTCGTTTTCTTTATTGAATTCGGTAGAGCCGCATTTGCATTTGACGCCGGCCGGCATGAGTTCGGCGGCCGACTTGATGAACCAGGCATTGGCGCCCTCTTTGGCGAATATGCCGCGGACGTGGTCAATGACCTTGACGTCGAGCAGGGACTGGTTGCATTTGGCGCAGTAGAAGATGGGTATGGGCACGCCCCAGTTGCGCTGGCGCGAGACGCACCAGTCGGGCCGCGATTCCAGCATTGAAACAGTCCGGTTTTTGCCCCATTCCGGAACCCACCGGGCCTTCTTGACTTCTTCAATGGCTTTTTGCCGGGCCGAGTGATTGTCCACCGAGATGAACCACTGTTCGGTGGCCCGGAATATGAGCGGTTTCTTGCAGCGCCAGCAGTGCGGATAGGAGTGGACCACATCCACTTTATTCAACAGCAATTTCTGGTCGGTGAGCATCTGGCAGATTTTCGGGTCGGCGTCGAACACCCGCTCGCCCAGGAATACCCCGGCCTCAGGCGTAAATCGTCCGGCCTTGTCCACCGGGCTGATGACCGGGAGTTTGTATTTCAGGCCGCTTTCGTAGTCCTCGATGCCATGGCCCGGCGCGATGTGCACGATGCCGGTGCCGTCCTCCAAGCTGACATAGTCGGCCAGGATGACCTGGCAGGTGCGCTGAACAAAGGGATGATTATAGGCCAGGCCTTCCAGGGTCGCGCCCTTGACCTTGCCCAGAATCTTATAGTCAGTCACGCCAATCAGGGCCATGACCTTTTCCACCAGTCCGGCTGCCATAATCAGGACATCGCTACCTGTTTGCACTAAGGCGTATTCAAATGCCGGATTCAGCGCCACGGCCACATTGGCCGGCAGGGTCCAGGGTGTCGTCGTCCAGATGAAGAAGGACACGATCGAATGACTAATGTCTAATGACGAACTCGAAGAGACCGCGCCCAACGAATGACTAACCTTGGATGTTAATTCCTTTGTCTGAGCGTCGGTCAGCGGGAATTTGACGTAGATGGACGGGCTGGTTTCGTTGGAGTATTCCAGTTCGGCCTCGGCTAAGACGGTCTCGCAGTGCATGCACCAGTGGATGGGCCGGAGCTTGCGGTAGATATAGCCGCTCTTGACCAGGTCGCGGAATACTTCAATCACGCCGGCCTCGTAAGACGGATTCAGGGTCAGGTAGGGATTATCCCAATCGCCGAAGATGCCCAAGGCCCGGAATTGTTTGCGCTGGATGTCGATGAACTTGCGGGCGTAGGTCTCGCATTCCTGGCGGATTTGTGATTGCGATACGGTCTTGGCCTTGGGCCCGAGTTCGTTTAAGACCTTGTGCTCAATGGGCAGTCCGTGGCAGTCCCAGCCCGGGATATAGGGCGAGTAAAAGCCCTGCATGGTCTTGAACTTGACCACGATGTCCTTGAGGATTTTATTCAGGGCCGTGCCGATATGGACGTTGCCATTGGCGTAAGGCGGCCCGTCATGCAGGATGTACTTGGGCCGGCCGTGGTTCTTCTTCAATATTTCGTGATAGAGGTCGAGTTTGGCCCACTGGCCGCGGATAATCGGCTCTTTCTTGGTCAGGTCGGCCTTCATCGAGAAGTCGGTCTGGGGCAGGTTCAGGGTCTTTTGGTAATCGGTCTTTTCGGTTTGGGACGCTTCATTCATAAAATACGCTCACTTTAATAAATATTTTTCGGATAACGAAAGAGTTATTATATACCAAACAGGGTGAGCGTGGTCAATATTTATAACCACAGATCCTTACAGGACAAGTTTGCACAGATTACTCAGACGAACAAGAATCTGTTCATCTTAATGGGTTGACAACCAGCGGTTTCTGAATCTGGTCAATACCTGAGCCGGGTTAATCAATCCGCCGGCAGATGCTCTGCATAATCTGACGGCCGTCTATCTCCACTATGCTGGTGCTGACCGAGACGTGAGCCAGTGTGCCGTCGGCCCGGTATAAATAATTGCTTTTTACCTGGCTTTTGAGCTCTTTAATATTTTTTCTGATGAAGTCCCGGTAAATGCGTCTTTTATCGGGCGGGATGAGGATGGAGTAATGCGCGCCGATGATGTCGTGCTTGGACCGGCCGGCCAGGCGTTCGGCCTGGTGGTTGCAGTCGATGAACACGTTCTTTTCCGCGTCCACCAGGAAGATGGCGTCGTTGGCATTTTCGAACAGGTTGCGGAATAGTTTTTCTGATTTGGCCAGTTTTTGGTGCGCCTGGTCCAGCTGGTTGGATAACAGCCGGATTTGGCCGGACAGGTCATTTTTCTTTATCAGGCTGAAGACTTTCTGGGCCGGCGTGCCGCTGGCTACCTGAAAGACCAGATGTTTATCCACGCCCAGAACTGAAGCCAGCTCGTCCAGCTTGCCGATGCGGGGCACCGGATATTTGCCAATCCTAAACTCGTGGAAATTCTTCTCGTCCATTTTCCAGCGCTGGGCAATCTGGCGACTGGAGATGTCCGGGCCGAGCACCAGGCGGATGAATTTGTAGAGATTGAGGGATTTGGCCTGGAGCGGACTTCTTGTTTTAGGCGGCATAATTCAACTCCTGTCTGGTTACCGATATTATAGGTGGTTAACGAGTATTTTTACGCCGATGGCGATGAGCACCAATCCACCGACGGCTTCTATCTTACTGCCGAAGATGTGTCCAAACTGGTTGCCGGCATAAATACCGATAAATGAGACGATAAAGGTAATCGCGCCGATGATGATGACCGGCAAGATAATAACCGTATCCAGAAACGCCAGGGTGACGCCGATGGCCAGGGCGTCGATGCTGGTGGCGATAGAGAGCGTCAGCAGGACGTAGATATTGAGCGGGTCGCTTTCCTTTTTTTCGCCCTCTATCTTGAACGATTCGTAAATCATTTTGCCGCCCACCAGGACCAGCAGGCCAAAGGCAATCCAGTGGTCGAAGCCGGTGATGAGGTTTTTCATGCCCACCCCGGCCAGCCAGCCGACGCAGGGCATGACCGCCTGGAACAGGCCGAAGAACAGGGAAATCTTAACGGCGTGGCGCACCTTAAGATTGCGGATGATGATGCCGCTGGTGATGGAAACGGTGAAGCAGTCCGTGGCCAGGCCCAGGGCGATGATTAGCGTGGTTAAGATGTCCATATCCTTAAATTGATAAGCGGGTTTAAATGTTTTGGTTAGAGCCGTTTGATAACGCCATTGATCAGGGCGCTCAGGTGCGGTTCGGCGCCGTTGGCAATGTGGATGATTTCTTCGATATTCACCGGCTTGATAGCCTCGGGCGTGGCTAAATCAGTCACCACCGCCAGGGCCAGGACGCGCAGGCCGGAATGGACCGCCACAATCACCTCCGGTACGGTGGACATGCCGACCACGTCAGCCCCGATGATGCGAAGCATCCTGTATTCAGCCGGGGTTTCCAGGGACGGGCCGGTCATCGCGGCATAGACCGCGCGATAGGTCTTGATATTATTTTCCTCGGCCACCTGGGAAACGATTTCAAGCAGGACCTTGTCATAGGTGTTATACATATCCGGGAAGCGCGGGCCGAGCTGCTCGTCATTGGGGCCGATAAGCGGATTGGTGCCCAGGAGATTGATATGGTCCTTGACCAGGACGACCATTCCGGACGGGCAATCGGCATTGACGCTGCCCACCGCGGCCGAGACAATCAGGGTGTTTACGCCCAGCGCTTTCATGACCCGGACCGGGAAGGTGGTCTGTTGTAGGTTGTAACCCTCGTAATAATGGAATCGGCCGGCCATGGCCATGACCGGTTTGCCGTGGATTTTGCCGAAGACTAGCTCGCCCTTGTGGGTCATGACGGTCGAGACCGGGAATCCGGGAATCTCGGTATAGGGCACGATGGTTTTGTCGGCGACTTCATCGGCGAAATTGCCCAGGCCGGTGCCCAGGATGATGCCGATTTCGGGTGAGAACCCTTTTATTTTGGAGCGGATGAATTCGGCGGCCTGGTTGACTTCTGCGCTGATGTTATTCTTTAATTCTGTCATTATTTTCAGTTATTTTCCTCCTAATAATTTAATCTTGGTGTCGATGGCGGTCTTGTTGTTGGTATAGACCAGGGTATTGACGAAGCGGTAGCGCAGGAGCTGGAAGGCGTCCAGGGCCTGGGGCTGCTGCTTGTTGTCATATAGTTTTTCGGCCAGCTGCCGGACCAGTTCCGCGTCGTCCTCGCGGCCTTTCTTTAATTCCTCAAGTTTATCCCTGGGCCGGTATTGCTTGAGCAGGTCCTGCAGTTCCCGGTTCGGCCTTTTTTGCAGCGCTTTATTAAAAGATTCCTCAGCCTTGAGTATATTGCCGCCCCGGTAGATGCAGAGCATGCCTAAATCGAAGAAATCCCGGGCGTCCAAATCCCAGGAATTGGTCAGGCAGATTTCCCAGTCGCGGATGGAGATTTCCTGGAACTTTAATGGCGGGCTGTCCTTAAGGGTAAAATAAATAAGGCCGCTTTTGGCGTCTATCGAGGATATTTCCTTGCCCTGGAGCACGGGCCGGTCAAGCTTACGCTTTTCGAACCGGTCAATAAAACGGTCAATCAGGCCCTTTTCCATTTTCATCAGGGACAAGTATTGGGCGAATTTTTCCTGGTATTCCCTGGTCTGGAACGTGCTTTTCGCCTGGCTTTCCGCTTTGGCCCATTCGTCAAACTGGCCGCTTTGCAGGAACCAGAAGAGGGGTGTCAGGTATTGCGGGAAGATGGCGGTTTCCTTCTGCAGTTCCTGCTTGTGTATTTCACCTTTCTGGCCGTCAAACCAGTCCAGGTAATCCTTTATCCGGTTCTCTATTTCTTCCACGCCGTAGGTGCTCCGGGCCGCGGACAATAATTTCTGGGCCTCGGTTAACTGTCCCTTGTCCTTGAGGTCTTCCACCCTGAGCAGCAGGCCGGAGAATGATTTTTTGGCCTGGGATTCCACCTGGCGGTAATAATTCCTGGCGATATTATCATAGACGGTATTCTGATAAGCGGGATTGTCGGCAAAGGCGGTAATGGATTTAAGCGCCTGGGCAAACCTCTCGCTCTTAACGGAGATTTCCGACTGTTCTTTGAGCGACTGGTATTTTTCGCCTGTGGCCCTGATCGAATCAAGCCATTTGATAAGGACGGTTTTTTTGGTTTCCACCCGTTCCTTCACCGATGTAAACCGCGGGTATTGGCTGCTGAATTTATCTAATTCAGCCGACGAGTTCTTTACGAATTCCTGGGCCAGGTTTAAGGCATCGCCTTCCCCGGCAGATTCGAGAATTACTTTGAGGCTGGCATTAATCCGGCTTTCCAGCTGGCCTAAAGAAGCCAGGACTTCGTCGGCCAGCAGGCGTTGCTTTTCTTTTTCCTCCAGGGCCTTGATAAGCTGGTTCAGGCGGCCGACGCCTTCCCGGGCATTCTTTACCAGTTTGGAGCGGGCGCATTCGGTGATGATGCGTTCGTATAACGGGATTCCTTTGTTAATCGCATCCCTGGTGCTATCGGGCGTAAGCCCGGCTTCGTAAGCGCGGGCCTTGCTCAGATATTCCTGGGCCAGCTTTTCTTCGTAGTCGCTTGACCCGGTGGCTGTTATCGCCGTTGACGTGCCGGTTATTCCGCCCGTTGAATCACCGGTGTTTGCGGGCGTCTTTTTTATGTCAGAATAATAATGGCCCAGTAGGAATATTACGCCGATGGTCATTACCAAAAGAATAGCCGGTAAGCCCAGCCGGACAAAAGGCGATTTACGCAATGCCTTTTCCGCTTCGGGCAATTCCGGCCCGGCCGGGACAAGTGGAATGTCGGCTATCGGCTTGGGCCGGTCCGGGTCAAGCTCGTCTTTTAAAACCTTAAGGTCTTTTATCAGTTCGGCCGAGTTGGCATAACGCTCATCTATCTTTCGCTTCATCATCCGGCTGATAACTTTAACCACCGAGTCAGGGGCCGAAGGCAGGATTTCTTTCAACGGCCTGGGGTCTTCCCTTAATTTCTTGACGATAATATCCTTCACCGAGGAGGCGCTGTAGGGCGTTGAACCCGAGATGATGCGGTAGAAACTGGCACCTAGCGAATAGATATCGGACCGGTGGTCAACGGCCTTTCCCTGGGCTTGTTCGGGAGCCAGGTAATGGGGCGTGCCCATCAGGGTGTTGGACTGTTTTTCCTGCTGCGAGGAAGAAACGCTTTTGGCCAATCCTAAATCGCCGATTTTTACGATATCGTCTTCGCTGATCATCAGGTTGTCCGGCTTGATGTCGCGGTGGACAATGCCCTTCTTTTCGGCATACGAAAGACCGGCCGCCGCATCCAGCATCATTTTGACCGACTGGAACAGGGGTAGGCGGGTCCGCTTTATCAGCAGTTCCTGGATGCTTCCGCCGGACATATACTCCATGGAGAAATAATAGATGTCTTCCGGGGTACGCCCGACATCATAGACCTGGACGATATTATTATGGTTTAACTGGCCGGCTGAACGCGCTTCCTGCAGGAACATCTCGATAAAGGTCTTGTCCTTGAGCATGTCCTCGGAAAGTATTTTCAGGGCCACGGTCCGTTTGAGGGAAATCTGGAGCGCCTTATAAACCGTGCCCATGCCGCCCCGGCCGATTCTTTCTATGATGGAATAGCCGCCGACGATCTTGCCGACCAGCGATTTCTGCTGGGCGGCCGGGTCGTCCGAGACGAACGAAAAAATGGTGTCGCCCACCTGGATCATATCGCCGGGTTTAAGCAGCCGCTCCCTGACCCGGGCCCGGTTGACAAAGGTGCCGTTGAGCGAATCCAGGTCGGAAAGATAATAACCGTCCGGCCGATGCTCTATCTTGAAATGGAGCCGGGAGACCATCGGTTCGGTGAGCATGATATGGGCCGAAGTATCCCGTCCGGCAAAAACGGTCTTGCCGACGGTTATCTCTAAATCCTTATTCGGACCTTTTTCTACAAGTAATTTAGGCATGGATTCTAATTATAAATCTGGTTAACCAAAAATCGCCGTGCCGATTCTGAGCATATTGGCGCCTTCTTCAATCGCCACCTCAAAATCCTGGCTCATTCCCATTGAAAGGTATTTTAATTCTTCGGAGGCGGCATCGTCAACAAAATCGCTCTTTAATTTATCCCGCAACTCACGCAGTTGCCTGAAGTAAGGCCGGACGGCTTCGGGGTTGTCAGTTATGGGCGCCATAGTCATCAACCCACTGATTATTAACCCGGTATTTTGTGTGGGCGAAATAATTTCTTTTACTTTCTGGTAAAAGTCTGCTGATTCCGCCGGTTTGATGCCGCCCTTGGTTGCTTCACCGCTGACATTTACCTGGATTAACACCCGAACGGATTTGTTTATTTTCAGCGCCTCTGCCTGGAGTTCTTCAGCCAAAGTGATGCTGTCCAGGGAATGGATATAATCAAAAATCCCGACCGCCTTTTTCGCCTTGTTACCCTGGAGGTGGCCAATCATATGCCAGGTAAATTTAGTGTTGGGTAAACCTTTAGCTTTGTCAAAAGCAGCGGTAACCCGGTTTTCGCCGATATCTTTCCAGCCCAGGGTAGCCAGGGATTTTAACGTCTCAATCCCGACTGTTTTGGTGACCGCTACGACCACGATTTCATCAGGATTCCTTCCCGCGCGTTCGGCGGCCGATTTAATACGGAGCCGGATTTTATCCAGCGATTTTCTTAATGCGTCTGACATCTAAAAACATCCATCGAGAATTAAACATTGACCAGAGTTGCTATAATAATATATAATATCTGTCTGTAGTCAAGGAGTTAATATTGTGAAAGCATTGGCATTATTATCAGGCGGGTTGGATTCAACATTAGCCATCAAGGTGGTACAGGAATCAGCCGTAGTTCCGCTTGAAATAGAAGCGCTGCATTTTACCACGGTTTTCTGCCGGTGCGACGGAAAAGACGGCGCCTGCGGCTCCAAAGCCAGGGGCATAGCTGAGAAATTTCATATTCAGGTTAGAAATATCAACAACACCAATTTGCTTCTGGAAGCGGTGCGTAAACCGCGGCACGGCTACGGCAGTAATGTTAATCCCTGCATAGACTGCCGAATAAATATGATACATTCAGCCCGGGAGGTTATGAGGCAGGCCGGAGCTTCTTTCGTTATAACGGGCGAAGTTTTGGGGCAGCGGCCGATGTCACAGCATCTGCGGGCTCTGAAACTTATTGAAAAAGAAACCAAACTGGAAGGGCTTATTCTTAGACCGCTTTCAGCAAAATTGCTTGAGCCGACTATTCCGGAGAAGAGTAAATGGGTTGACCGGGAAAAACTGCTGGCTATTTCAGGCCGGTCCCGCAAAGAGCAGATGTCGCTGGCTAATATATTTGAAATCAAGGATTATCCCTGTCCGGCTGGCGGGTGCCTTTTGACCGACCCGGCATTTGCAATGAGGGTAAAAGACCTCTTGCTTCACAATCCGAATTTTGTTTTAAACGATATTTTATTATTGCAGATTGGTCGGCACTTTCGGCTGAACAAGAATCTTAAGCTGGTGGTCGGGCGCAACGAAGCGGAAAACAAAACTGTAGCCAATCTGGCCAGAGAAGACGATATTCTTATGGAAACGGCCGATTATATGGGGCCGGTGGCGCTGCTTAGGGGCGGCTTTAATGAGGCTGACATCAAATTAGCAGCTGGCATTACCGGACGCTATGCTGATATTAATGACGTTAAAGAGATTAAAACAAATCTGTTAAACGAAGGCAAGATTATTGACCACATTCTGATCCCGGTCGACTCCGAGGTAGATAGATACAGGATAAACTGAATCCAGTCCATAAATTATGGACTGATATGAATTGAGGGTGTTATTGTTTGACATATAAATGTAATATTGAAATAATAATATCATGCCATTAGGAATACCGAAAGAGACCATCAAGCGGTTATTTATTTATTACCGGGCTTTGCTGGAGTCCCGCGAGACAGAGGTTATTTCCTCCGAAGAGCTTTCCCAGCTTACCGGCTTTACCGCAGCGCAAATCAGGAAGGACCTGACTTATTTCGGGCAATTCGGCACCCCGGGACGGGGGTATACCATCAAGGATTTAACCCGCCAGTTAAAAGGCATCCTGGGAATAGACCGTGAATGGGAGGTGGCCTTGGTCGGCGTAGGTAACATGGGCCGGGCTCTGGTGGCTTACGAAGGCCTGAAGATTCAGGGGTTTAAGGTTACCCAGCTTTTTGACAGCGATCCAAATAAAACCGGGATGTTCTGCGCCGGCCTGAAGATAAAAGACATCAAGACCATCAAAGAAGAAATTCAGAACAATGCTGTTAAAATCGCTGTCTTAACTGTTCCGTCCAACGCAGCCCAGGAAGTAACCAATTTACTTTTAGAGGCGGGTGTTAAGGCGATTCTTAATTTTGCACCAACCAGAATAGTTGTGCCGGACGGAGTTAACGTCCTGAATATTGATATTACCAACGAATTGACAAGACTGTCGTATTACTTGGTCCAGCCTGATTCGGGGAAAAGCATTTAACGAAAAACCTTTCGGTGGGGCAGAAACCACCCGATTATTTATTTAGATTTTTCAACTTCGTGCTTGGTGAATGCTATATTAACCGGATTGGGTTCGTTACGGCGCACCAAGGCCTTGCCATCGCTATCCATGCGGGTTATCTGAAGATTTGAAATGACCATTACTTTATCGACAGGATTAGTATAAGCGAACACCACCTTGGTTCGGTCCTTGAAAATAAAAGATGGTGGCGGAACGGACTCGCCCGAATCTTCTTTTTCAGATCTGGTAATTTTGTAGGTGGTGACGTCCAGCTGGCCGATGTTCCACAGCTTGTTGTATTTGACCGGCGTTAAAACCCCGACGGTTTTTTCCCTGTACCCGATGATTTCAAGGCGGGTTATCTGATAGTCGGTATTTAGCCAAAGGATAATGTTATCAGGAGTTTTCTCTTCCTTCGGGAGTTCCTCTTCCTTGGAGCGGTCAGTTTTTCGATGGCGTCTTTTGGGTTTTTCGGTATCCTTGACGGTTAGTTCTATCTTATGCAACTTACCGTCAGGTGAGGATTTGAGTTCATAGCGTTCCGTTTTCTGCAAGGCAGTTAGCTGTTTAATTATTTCGCTCACCGGGTTGGTAATCTTGGAAATCTCCTGGAGTTGGGCGGCCATAACCTTAGCGTATAATTCAGCTTCAGCCTTGGCTTCCCAGCCGAAATAAGGCGGAATGTCCCTGGGTTTTACGGAGAGAGGATTATCCTGATCCCAAATCATTTCGTAATCCACTTTTTCCAGGATGTACCTGGAACGGTATGCCTGTGACTTGAATATTTCAGGTGCCAGGACGAAGCAGGCAATCCGGGTGACCTTGGCTTTCTCCTGGGTATAAAAAGCATCCGCGCATTTATTAAGTTGTTCCAGGGCAACCTCGGCGGGAGATGGCGGTTTATCTTCATCTTCGCTGTAGAGACGGTAAAATCCTCCGACGAGTAAAATAATACCTGTGAAAACCGACGTTAGTATTTTGAGGCTCATAACGATAAGCATACTAAAAAAGCATTACGAGTCAAATAAATATATGGAATAGTTTTACGACAATGGTATAATACCCTAACGGGCATATGAGTTTTTATAGAATATTGTTTGTTCTGGTTTTCCTCCCGCTTGCTATTCTCGCGTTGGTGGGCGAACCCCTAAAGGATAGCGAGAAGCCACGCGCGAATAAAGCGGATACGACACCCGGCTCAGGCATTTCGGAAAATAATGCGAAGCATAGCAAATTAGCCTTAGGCCAGTGGGTTAAATACCAGGTTAAGCGTTATCGCAAAGGTGTTACCGAAGACACGGTTAACACTCTTTCAGAGACTGATATTAAAATTAGCATTATAGCTAAAGAGACCGTGATAGAAAACGAGTATCTCTGGGTGGAATTCGCCATTAACGAGGGTAAGGAAGAACAGCGGATTGTAAAGTTAATGGTGGATAAAGACGGGAATCCCCAGGCCGAGAGGTTAATTTTGAAATACGGAAAACTGCCGGCCGTGGAGCTGCACCTTAGAATTTGGGAGGTCAAGACGCGAATTACCCGCGAAATGCTCTTTGACGAGATGACCTCGGAACTTAATATTATTCCTTTTACCCGGATGCTGGTTCCGGAGATCTTTGATCAGAGTTCGGTTACTTATGAAACCTTGCCTATCAAGATAGGCGGCAAGGAAAGTACGCTTAACTGCACTAGGGTATTGCTAAAACAAGAAGCGGCAAAAGAACCGGGAATTTTCAGTTCCCCTGCCACAACCGGATATGTTTGGTATTCCGACAAGGTGCCGTTAGCCGGGCTGGTGAAATTGATGGTCGTAGAAGATAAATACCGGACAATGATACTCATCTCGGACTATGGCCATGCCAATGCGCGGTCTCTTATAAAGGAGACCCCGACCAAATTAGATTTTAGGGAAAAAGAAATTGAACCGAATCCTGACACAAATAAATAATAATGAACTATAAATATATTATATCGAATGTTTTGTTGGGTCTGTGTATTATTGGCGCACAACCCTGCTTTTTGAATAGCCAGGTAGAACCTGAAGATGAACCTATAGATATAGTGTCGTCAAACCCAGAAATTATATTTGAAGAAGAACTCCCAGCTGACGTAGGAAAGCTTGTCGAAGTAGTCTATCGCTGGAAAGAACCGCAGAGCAGCGTTGACGAAATTGTCTATAAACGTTTGATCAAAGTTCAGCGGGAGCGCCTGGGTTGTTATTACTACTCGATGTATGCCCGATGCAAGGATAATATTCTGACGGGAAAGACGTCTTTATCTGATGCTTGGACGCCTGAACGAGTCCTGATAGGCGGCAAGAATGCTTCTGTCGCCGCATATAAGGGGGTGATAGAGCGGGGCGAAAGCCAGAACTTCCGGATTATTTATTACCAGCAGACGCCTTTCGGCTTATTACGCTTGGGTGAAACGAGAAGATTAAGCGATGAGTTCGTTGCGGATATTAAGTTTGTCAGGTGTATCGCCTCTGAGGTTGGTAAAGACACTCCGCCAACCTTATGGCATATCGGCGCCTTGGTGTCCGGGTCCTTGGCGCTGTTTGATTATTTCAATCCCAAAAAGGAAGAGAAAAATCATTCCCCCGTTGCTGATTTCAGGGCTATTCCAATGACCGGAACCATCAATACTAATTTCTATTTTGATGCTTCGATTTCAACCGATGCGGACGAGCCGGATTCAACCGGGCTATTGGTCCGCTGGGATTTGGACGGCGACAGTAACTGGGATAACGCATTTACCTTTGACAAGATTACTACCACTTCATTTGCCGGAGTGGGGTCTCATACCATAGGTGTCCAGGTGCGCGACCGGGCCGGCGCTTTTTCGACCGTTACCAAGACCGTTACGACTATTGCGGTCGGGCCGGGTTTGGGTGCGACGCCCCATCCGATGTTCCGCAATACCATCACGCACACCGGCGTTTCGGTTTATAACGGGCCGGTGGTTACTACCACAAAATGGACTTATACCACCGGAGAAATAATAGAGGCGTCGCCTTCCGTCGCTTCAGACGGCACAATCTATGTCGGCTCTTATGACGGTGTATTATATGCCTTAAGCCCGACTAGTGGGAGCACGCTCTGGACCAGCCCGCTGGGCCCCGGCGTGGTGCATTCATCGGTTGCTATTGCCTCGGACGGCACGATTTACGCCGGCGCGGGTAATAATCTTTACGCGATTAATCCGGCTAACGGCAACCAATACTGGTCTTATAATACCGGCGGCTTGGTCCGTTCGTCGCCGGTGATTGATTCGGATGGCACGGTTTATATCGGTTCTATGAACGGCAGTCTTTACGCGGTTAATCCGGACGGCAGTTTCAAGTGGTCGTTCACGACCGGCGGGCAAATCTGGTCATCACCGGCTATCGGTCCCGACGGCACTGTTTACGTCGGGTCTCTGGATAATAAGCTCTATGCCGTCAACCAGAACAGCACGCTTAAATGGAGTTACACCACAGGGGGCGGGATTTATTCATCTCCGGCAGTGGATAATTCCGGCGTGGTTTATGTGGGCAGCTGGGACGGCTCGTTCTATGCGATAAATTCCAACGGCACCCTGAAATGGAGCGTGCCCACCGGCGGGCAGGTCTGGTCGTCACCGGCATTGGACAGCGCCAAGGTTCTGTTCGGCTCGGATGACGACAAGTTGTATTGCCGCAACGCCTCGGACGGCACGCCTCTGTGGATTTACACAGCCGGTAATAATATTCGCTCTTCGCCGACTGTTGACGCTTCGGGCCGGGTTTATTTCGGGGCCGATGACGGCAAGCTCTACGGCCTAACTTCCGCAGGCGCTGATTTGTCCGCGGATTGGCCGATTGACCTATCGGGAGCAACCGCAACGATTCGTTCTTCGGTGGCGATTGCTGCCAATGCCGTGACGCCGACCCTATATGTCGGTTCCAACGACCGGAAGATATATGCCATCGGCGCGGCCACACTTGACCCGGCTGACCTGACCATTCAGAAATATGCCAACAAGGCGCAGGTGTCTATCGGCGAGGTGGTGACCTATAAGGTTGTGATTACCAACCGGGGCGTGGACCCGACCTCGGCAACAGCCACCACGGTCATAGACAGCATTCCGGCTGGATTCAAGTATCTCAAGGGTTCCAGCCGATTGTCCGGCGCGGTTCAAGCCGACCCGATTGGCAGCGATACCCTGACGTTTGATGTCGGGCATTTTACGCCCGGGCTTTCCAAGACGCTTACCTACCAGCTGATTGTCGGAAGCGGCCTGGCACCCGGAAAATATACCAATCGTGCCTATGCCAGATATTATTATGATAAACCGCCGATAACCGAAGGCGTGACGGCCATTGCCAAAAGCGAGGTTTGGGTGGTGCCGGACCCGCTGTTTGACCTGGGCACGATTATCGGCAAGGTTTTTTGGGATAAGAACGCCAACGGAATACAGGACCAGGATGAGGGCGGATACGGCGTAGCGCAAATTATAATGGAGGACGGCACGATAATTACCACGGATAAAAACGGAGGTTATCACATCCCGGGCGTAAAACCGGGCACGCACCTTCTTCATCTTAAGGATGTATCCGAATACTGGATAACCACGGATAGCCCGTGTTTGGCGCGGGTCACTCCGGGATTACTGGTCAAGGCTAATTTCGGGATAAAGCCGGCAGACAAACCGATGTCATCGTTTGTTCCGCCGCTTAACGATTTGACCTTTGTCTTATTGGGCGAGGCGCAAGTGGACAGCGTGTCCACCAACGGTCGCGACGCCAGCAAACAGGATAAAAACGTCAAGGACGGTAACCGCCTGAACGGCCGGCTGGCTTATTATCTGTCCGGCAAAATAGAGAACAAGTTTGAGATTGCCTCCTCCCTGGACACCAAGCGCTCAACGCTCAACGCCCCGCAGGCCACATTCTTCCGCCACATTGACCCGGATAAATATTATACCGAATACGGCGATAATTCCGCCGTGTCATTCGATGCGGCAAACACCGCCGGGCCGTTTTACCTGAGAATTGACTCCCTGCCTGAAGCGAATCTGGGTAAATCCAGCTTACTGTATGGTTCGTATAACTCGGGTATCAATAAAACTGAACCCGAAGGGACCGCGTCCAGCGAACTGGCAACTTATCACAGAACGCTGGCCGGCGTGAAATTAGACGCCGCGCAGGTGCCGGTCTACAAGAATGACCGTCTGGCCATAAAGGCATCGGGCACGGTTTTCGCCTCTTCCCAGGATGCGCAAACCGAGCAGGTTCCGGCCCACAACGAATTTCGGGCCACCGGCGGCTCGGTTTACTATCTCAAAAACAAGGATATTCTGCATGGTTCGGAGCGTATCGCCCTTGAGACGCGGGACCAGCTCACTAATCTGGCGCTGGTTGCCAGGCAGCTGGCGCGGGACAGCGATTATGAAATAGATTATTCCAACGGACGGATTATTTTCCGGCAGCCGCCGGCCATGGTTGACAGCTCAACGCACATCACTTCGAATAACATCCTGGGCGGCAATCCGGTTTATGTCGTAGTGGATTACGAGTATGCCCCGGCCGGGTCCAGGGGATTTAATGACGGACCCTACGGCGGCAGGTTATCCGGCGAACTATCCGACAACCGCAATAACCGGATGCAACTGGGCGGAACGTATATTGCCGAAGCGGATGACAGCGACTATGAATTAAAAGGCGTTGACTTCTCGTTGGACGAGGCAGCCACGTTTATCATACCGATGAGGCTGTCCCTGTCCGCGGAATACGCCGAGTCAACCTCCCGGAGCATGGATGGTTATATCTCCGCCAACGGCGGACTGGGGTTTAACACCGTGGCCGGGACCAATAACAGCCAGGGGGTGGCCAATAAAATCAAGGTTGGGATAAAACCGGCCGAATGGCTCAACTTCGATTCGTATTACCAGAAAGTGGAGCCCGGTTTTATCTCTTCCTCGTCATATAATTATCAGGGCTCGATGCGCTACGGCTATCTAATTAAATATTCTGCCACGGAAAACTTGAAGATAAACCTCCGTTATGACAACCAGGAATTATTAAAGAATGCTAATATCGTTTCGCAAGGCAATATCGGCGCGGACCGGACCGAGACCGGCGCCCTGCAGGGTGTTTACCGCAAGGACCAGTGGACCATTACCAACGAATACCGTTACCAGGAATCAACCAATCTGGTTGGTGGCGTTGCGGCAGAGACCAACCAGGACCTGACGCTGGGCGCGCTTAAGGTTGATTATGCATTCAGTCAAAAGAGTAATCTTTATGCGATTCAGCAGTCCACCCTCAAGGGCGATACCAACTCCCAGACTACGCTCGGCGCCGCCTTCCCGTTTAGCGAGAAGACAGCGGTCAACCTCCAGGCCACTAACGGCACCAAAGGCCAGGCGTACCTAATCGGCGTTAATAATAAAGTATCCGACAAGACCGAGACGTTTTCCAATGTCAGTATCAGTGATGACGGAGCATCCGACACCCTGCAGACCTCTAACGGCGCGACACACCAGCTGACCCCGGACACCCGCCTGAACGCCCAGCAGGATTATGCCACCAAGAATACCCGGGCTACTGACGCTACCCAGCGTTCCACCGCTACTGTTCTCGGACAGGAGACCAGACTTTCGGATAAATGGCAATTCTGGGCCAGCGCCCAGCAAGGAACCGTCAACGACTACAACGGGACGACAAATATCGAAACTATCAGGGAATCCGGCTCGCTCCGGTTCAGGTATGCGGACAGGGATAAGACCGCCTTTGATACCAAACTTGAAGCCCGGTTTGACGAAGGCGACGTTGATAAACACCAGTATCTTACCGCCAACAGTTTCAGGCATCAGCTAACGCCGGACATAACCGTCTCTCTCAGGGAGAATTATTCCTGGACCGAGAACCGGACTACAGACAAAACCGAGGCGCTCTTTAAAGAAACCGGCCTGGGCCTGGCCTTGCGTCCAATCAAATGGGATAAGTGGCATTTGTTGGCCAAATACACTTATCTTAAGGATATCTATCCGGCCGCCCAGGCCGGCGTGGCTGATATTGCACCAACCAGGACCAGGTCTGATATTTACGCCCTGGAAACCGCCTATGACCTGTCGAAAACCCTGCAGCTGGTGGAAAAATACGCCTTCAAAGACATGAAAGAAACAATCAGCGGGTATGATGAAACCGATAACCAGGTGGCGCTCTGGATAAACCGGATTAACTATAATGTGTTTAAGCAGTGGTATGCCGGCGTGGAACACCGCATCCTCAGGCAGACCCTGGGCCAGGACAAAAAGAGCGGATTCCTGGCGGAGGTGATGCACAAGGCCAACCGGAACGTCCATCTGGGCGTGGGTTATAATTTCACGGACTTCTCCGACGACCTCAGGCGCAATAACGATTACTCCGCCAACGGATTCTTTTTCAGGATTAATGCGATAATTGAATATTAGAGCCGGTTAGGAACGCAGTGACTTACTGGCTCTTATCCCGGCAGTTTTTGTCGGGATTAGAAGCCGTTACGAATGAAATGAATTACGGCCTCTTATCCCGTAGCGCAAGCAGAGGGATTAGAACCGACCACAGTGATAGCGTATCTTATCCCGCAGCGAAGCAGAGGGGTTAGAGTTTTAGTGAAGCGAAGGGGCTAATCTTTTCTTATTTCTTTGATTATCTGAAGTGCCTTATCTGCATCAGATTCCCGGACCTGTAATTCGATTGAGAAACCACCTACGGTACCAGTGAAGTGTTTCCATATAGCAATATTTTCATTTTGGATAAAACACTCTATTCCTTCTTCTTCAAGCCGTATTCTAGCCATATGGGCTTCTATGGGAAAGCCGAATTCCGCTACAGTCACCAATTTTTCCGACATATGTTTTTACTGCGCCGTGGAATAGGCGTCAAGTTTAAGTTGTTTCTCGGATATCCTGCGCCATTCGGGTGAGGCCCGATACTTCTCGTAGGCCATTGATGCCACCATGACCGCATTATCCGTGCAAAGCTTCTTGGCCGGCAAATACACCTTGACGCCTTCCCGGATTGATAGTTCCTGGAATCTATTACGGAGCCGGTCATTGCAGGCCACGCCGCCGCCCAGGACAATCGTCTGGGCCCGCTTAAGCCGTGCGGCCTGGAATGCTTTTTGGGTCAGGGTATCAACCACCGCCGCTTGGAATGAGGCGCAGATATCCGGGATATTCAAGCCCTTCTTGGTAGGCGTTTTAGCCGAGGCGTTCTGGCCCTTGCAATAATACAGCACCGCGGTCTTAATCCCGCTGAAACTGAAATCCAGCGACCCTTCTGATGCAATGCCTCTGGGGAATTTAATTGCCTTGGGATTGCCCTGGCGGCCAATCTTTTCTATAAGCGGCCCGCCCGGATATCCCAGTCCCAGCATCTTGGCCACCTTGTCAAACGATTCACCGGCCGCATCGTCCCGGGTCCGGCCCAGCGCCTTATAACTGGTCGGTGACTTGACATAAAACAAAGAAGTATGCCCGCCTGAAACCACCAGGCCAATGTAAGGATATACCAATCGACTGTTTCCCCTCACCCCGACCCTCTCCCCATGGGGGAGAGGAGAAGGTGAGGGGGATAATTCATTCACATAAAGATGCGCCTCGATATGATTGACTGGAATCAGCGGTTTATCCAGAACCCAGGCCAATGTCTTGGCAACCGATACGCCCACCAATAAAGCCCCGATTAAACCGGGCCGGTTGGTTACTGCCACGGCCGAGATATCCTTTAACTCAATGCGGGCATCCTTCAAGGACTTCTTTAGAATCGGCAGAATGGACTCAATATGCGCCCGGCAGGCAATCTCCGGCACCACGCCGCCATAGGCGCTGTGGATATCAATCTGGGATAGCACCACATCAGTCAGAACCTCTTTCCCATTCCGGACGATGCTTACGGCCGTCTCGTCGCATGAGGTCTCTATGCCCAGGCAGATAAATGATTGCTTTCGCATCTAGTATAAATACGTCATATATGGTCAAGAATAGACAAGTATTGTAATGTCGCCATACTTGACGATATTTGACAATCCTTGACTATTTTGCATCCGTTTTTGACAGAAATTCAATGGCCCGCTCCAGCTGGACATCGGCAAAATTATCCGTGTCTTCATCCGGGTCATCAGCCGCCTTGGAGGCCGGATTCAGTCTGGTCTTGAGCAGTTTGGCTTCTTCCCGGGACGACATCTCGACCAGGATATCCGGCTCGATGCCGAAATCCTTAACGCCTTTATCGCGCTCCAGGCACCGGCCGGACGGCGTATAATACCGGGCTGTGGTCAGTTTCACCGCGCCGGTCACGTTCTTCTTGGCGTCCCGGATGGTAAAGACGGACTGGACCGAGCCCTTGCCGTAGGTATGCGAGCCGAGCAGCGTGGCCCGGTGATGGTCGTGTAATGCGCCGGCAAAAATCTCCGAGGCGCTGGCCGAACTGCCGTTGACCAGAATCACAATCGCGGTTTCGGTAATGGCCTGGTCGCCCGAGTCCGCCTTGATTTCCTCGTTCAGGGTCTTGCCCTTGAGTGAAATCAGGATTCCGGACGGAATGAACCGGTTGGCCATCTTGAGCGCGGCATCCATCAGCCCGCCGCCGTTAAAGCGCAAGTCAATAATCAGCGACCTCATCTGTTTGTCCTGGAGCGTCTTTAATGCCGCGTCAAATAAATCAGCCGTATCCTCCTGGAAGGCGGTGACCCGGAGATAACCGATGCGCGCCTTGCGGTCCACCATCCGGACATCCTTGACGCTCTTCATGTTGATTATTTCCCGCACCAGCGTGATATCCACCGCCGCCTCGGCATCCTTGTGGAAGATTTTCAGGGTCACGGTCGTGCCGGGCTTGCCCCGGACCTTTTTGGAACAGTCCGAGACGGTTAGGCCTTCGGTGGACTCGCCGTTGATTTCCAGTATCTTATCCCCGGGCAGGAGTCCAGCCCGGAAGGCCGGGGTATCCTCGAATGGAGCTATCACCGTGATAATCCCGTCTTCCAGCGAGATTTCCACTCCGATGCCGCCGTATTCGCCCTTGGTTTCCGAAATAAAAGAGTTGTATTCATCCGCATCCATATACTGGCTGTAAGGGTCCAGCCCGCTGACCATGCCCTTGAGGGCGTTTTCGAACACCTCATCCTTATTCGGTTCCCTGAAGAAATTGTCCTTGATGAGCTGATAGATGTTCTCGATATCCTGGGTGGTTTTCTGGCTGGGCTGGGATACGCTGGAGTTTGGCGCGGCCCGGAGGTAAAAACTCTTGCCGTCAAAGATGGTCTTGCCAACCAGTAATGTCATGGCCAGCAGAACAATCAAAAAGACAACATTAATACCCTTCTGATAGCGACTATTCTGTGTAGTTGGAATCATACTGGCTTCTCCTTTAAATTGGGAATTCGGAATGCGGATTGCGGAATTATTTATTCTTGTTCCTCCGCGCAGTTTTGATAGAGGTTACGACAATTGCGGTAATTTCAGACGCTTCTTTCTGCAGATGTTTAATCTGGTTTGAGTCGCCCAGTTTAGCATCCGAAATTAATTCTAACCAATATAACGTTTCGTCAACCTCTTCTTCAACGATACCCAATTTAGAAATGAAATCGGCCCTGGAGCGGGCCCGGCAGGCCGC
Organism: Planctomycetota bacterium; assembly: GCA_016235865.1. Taxonomy (NCBI): domain Bacteria; kingdom Pseudomonadati; phylum Planctomycetota; species Planctomycetota bacterium. The sequence goes on from JACRIK010000003.1 coordinate 533,328, forward strand.
GCGATAATTAGCGCCTACTGAGGTGCCGGACCTCAGAATCTGCCTCCCTAATACATCCCCGGTTTTATTCCTGGGCAGTGTTTCAGCCAGCTGCATTATATCAAGGGCAAATTTCTTAGTTCTAATCTTTAAATCCTCGTATGCCATATCTATTCCTTATTTTTCATTCCGCACTCGCCACTCCACATTCCGCATTTCCTATGGTCTACTTAATTTGGCCGCTACGCCCTGGGCCGCAATCATTACCGGTTCCCAGACATCAGTCACCGGCGGCGAGTAACAGAAATCGCTCTTTAAGATATCGGCTATTGTCATCTTGTTCTGAATAGCCAATGATATCATGTTCACACGCAGGGCCGCGCCGGATGAGCACATGACCTGGCCGCCGATAATCCGTTTGGTCGCCTTGTCAGCGATGAGTTTGACGTGAACGTCCGTGCCGCCCGGATAATAATGAGGCAGGGACGGGAATTTTATCAGCGCGCTAATTGGATTAAATCCGCATTCCGCACTCGCCATTCCGAATTCCGTCATCCCCACACTCCCAATTTCCATATCTAATAACTTCAGAACCGAGGCGTTCAGTATGGCCGGCCCGGTTTCGTGTTCCCGGTGCGCTCCAGTAGGTGCTCCCGACCAGTCCCGATGTTCATCGGGACAGGGCTTGCCGGCTGCGTTGGCCCCGGCCACTACGCCCTGCCGGGCCGCAATCGTGCCCAATCCTATAACTATCGGCTGGCCGGTCAGGTCCGAAACCGCCTCAGCGCAATCGCCCACCGCATAAACATCAGGCAGGTTAGTCCGGAGGGTCTTGTCCACCTTGATGCCGCCGGTGGTGCCGATGGTTACGCCCATGTCCTTGGCTAGTTTTACTGACGGCCTGACCCCGGTGGAAATAATCACCAGCGAATCCTTGTATTCATTTAAATCAGAAATGCTCTTGTCTTCTATTAACTTAATGCCGTGGTCAGTTAGTTTCTGTCTGGCCATCTGGCTGATTTCCTTGTCCAGCATCCGCCAGAGTAGGTATCTCTGTTCTATCACCGTCACATCTAAACCCAGATGTTTTAATGCCTCGGCAACTTCGAGACCTATGAAACTGGCGCCAATAACGACCACAGATTGCACAGATTTCGCCGATGAGATGATGTTTTTGGCATCATCAATCGTGCGCAGGACCCGTACGTTTGGTCCATCTATGCCCCCAATGGGCGGTTTGGAAGGCGTGGAGCCCGTGGCAAATATCAGGGCATCGTAATTCACCTTACCGGCCTCGCCGGTAGTAATGCTTTTATAGGTTACCTCTCGTGTCTGATGATTTATCCCGGTTACCTCTGTGGCCAGTTTCTGGGTTATCTTTTGGCTGGCAAATATCTTGGGCGCGAACACCACCAGGTTTTCTATCGGATTAATCACGCCCTTGATGGCAAAGGGCAGTCCGCATCTGGAATAGGTGGAATGTGACTCCCGGTCAATGATGGTGACTTCGGCCGTTCGGTCATGCTTGCGGGCTGAGAATGCGGCCGAGGCACCGGATGTCCCGCCACCGATTATCACGATTCTCTTTGGCATATATAAACATATACTTCGGAATGCGGCGACAATCAATAAATATTTCCTTTATTCCAATCTATAAGAAAGCTTTAACAACGGGATTTACCGGATTGAACAGATTAAACAATCAGATAAATCCTGCTTAATCCTGTTGTCGAAAATTGTATTGACTTTGCCGGCCTGATATGGTATTAGAACTTTATGAATCGCACTATTCTCGTCATCATCGGCATCGCCTGCGCCGTGATTACCATGGCCGGAATAATGGAATTTGGTCAACGATATCATCATATTGCCGTTGCCCGTCGGCAGCTTCATGACAAAAAATACTGGATACGTGAAGATGCTCTTTCAACGCTTGTCATGCATAACGATAGAGCATCCATTCCTGAGATTATCAAATTATTAGATGGTAATGATTTAAATACTCGGGTGGATGCTATTGGTGCATTAGGTAACCTTAAAGCCAAAGAAGCAATCCCTAAAATTACTATATTATTACAGGATCCTGAATTCGAAATTCGCTGGTTTGCTGTTTGGGCGTTAGGGAGACTCGATGTTAAAGAAGCCGTCCCTGAGATAACCAAGTTATTACAAGACAATGATTATCATGTTCGCGAGACGGCAGTTAAGACCCTGATGGAACTCAATGCCAGGGAAGCCATCCCGGAAATTGTCAAATTATTACAGGATGATGACATGTTTGTCTTAACTGCGGTAATAGATGCAGTCGTGATGTTCCGTAGTAAAGAAGCCATTCCGGAGCTAAAAAAATTACTTAATGATGAGAACAAAGAACGCTCTTCTCTAGCAAAATGGCTTCTGGAATATCTCGGCGTGCCGGATAGTGAAATTGAAAAAGCCAAGGAAGGAAAGTGATTGATATGAAGAAATCAGATATTAAAAAGATAGTGCGACAGGGTTATGCCAAGGTGGCTACCACTAACACTTCCTGCTGCCCTACCACTTCAAGTGCCTCCCGGTGCGCTCCTTCGGTGCTCCCGACCAGTGCTTCGCACAGGGGTGGATGTAATACCAAGGCATCAAGCGCCCCGCTAAGGCGGGGTGGGAAAGGTAGTGTATTGCTTGGACCCAAATCCCTGAGCAAGGCCATGGGTTATTCGGATAAGGAAATGGCGTCCGTGCCCAAGGAGGCCAATCTCGGACTGGGTTGCGGTAACCCCATTGCCCTGGCGTCCCTGAAACCGGGCGAGACCGTGCTGGACCTGGGTTCGGGTCCGGGACTGGACTGCTTCCTGGCCGCCAATAAGGTCGGGCCATCCGGCAAGGTCATCGGCATAGATATGACCCCGGAGATGATTGCCAAGGCACGCAATAATGCCAAAGGCAAATACCCAACAGTCGAATTCCGCTTAGGCGAGATAGAAAAACTCCCGGTTCAGGACAATTCGGTCGATGTCATCATCTCCAACTGCGTCATAAACCTCTCGCCGGACAAACCGGCCGTATTCAAGGAGGCGTTCCGGGTCTTGAAGCCGGGCGGCCGGCTGATGGTCTCGGACGTGGTCACCACCAACCAACTACCGGATGACTTGAAGGAATCCATCGGCGCCTATGTCGGTTGCTTAAGCGGCGCGATAATGAAGGGCCAGTATCTCGGCACCATCAAGCAGACGGGATTTAAGGACGTCCGGATATTGGACGAAGCCAAATTCCCCATCAAGTTTATGTTAAATGACCCGACAGCCCAGGCCCTGGCGCAAACCATTAATCTATCCGGCAAATCACTGGACGGCATCGGCGACTCGGTTGAAAGCATCAAGGTGGCGGCCATTAAACCCAAGAAATAGGATACAGATGCGTCGCCTTTTCCAATAATTCAACAAATACTTGGTTTTTTGCCCCCCTATAGGTATGGTGAGCATACACCGATGAGAGTGCCGGTGACGTGCCTCCGTAGCGCCGGAAGCATACCTCCGTAGCGCCAGAAGCATACCTCTGTAGCGCCGGGAGCATACCTTTGTAAGGCCTGGAGCATACCTCTGTAGCGCCTGGAGCATACCTTTGTAGCGCCTGGAATATACCTTCGTAATGATTGGAATATACCTCGGTAACGCTTGGAATATACCTTTGTAGCGCCCAGAATGCACCCTCGTAGGGCCGGTGACGTACCGCCGTAGCGCCGATAACGTACCCCCGTAGCGCCAAGGGTCCTACCCCCCACCATACCCCCTCCCCCTGTTTTCAGGGGATAATTTATGAGAAGAATGGGATAAGTTAATGTAAATAAAGGGGTAATAAGAAACTTGGCTATTTGGTATACCTTACCCGTAGTTCCCTGGCCGCCTTGACCTCGTCCAGCCGGCCCACCGGGGTTGATGTCGGGGCGGTCTTGACTACATCGGGCGTGGTTTCGGCCTCTTTGGCGATAGCTATCATGACCGAGATAAATTCGTCTAAGGTCTCTTTGCTTTCGGTCTCGGTGGGTTCTATCATCAGCGCTTCGTGGACTATAAGCGGGAAATATATCGTGGGCGGATGGTATCCGTAATCCAACAGCCGCTTGGCGATGTCCAGTGTCCTGACCCCGAATTTCTTCAACTGAATCGTGGCGTCCAGGACACATTCGTGCATACAGTGCCGGTCATACTGTAAATGGTAGTGTTGTTTGAGTTGCGCCATGACGTAATTGGCGTTCAGGACGGCCATCTGGCTGGCCTTTTTCAGGCCGGCCGGGCCCATCATCCGGATATAGACATAGGCCCGAATCAGGACCGCGATGTTACCGAAGAATCCCTTGATTTGGCCGATGGAGTCGGGTCTGTCATAATTTAATGAATAGCCGTTCTCATCCTTGGTAACAATCGCACCCAGCCCATCGGAGATGGGCTGGTTCAGCCCCCAGCGGGGGCTGGACACGGTCGGCACAGGCAGATAAGGCGTCAGTTTGGCCGTGACCGCAATCGGGCCTGAACCCGGGCCGCCGCAGCCGTGCGGCGTGGAAAAGGTCTTGTGCAGATTAAAGTGCAACACGTCAACGCATACCATAGACGGTTTGGTGATGCCCATAATGGAGTTGAAATTAGCGCCGTCCATATAGATAAATCCGCCGCCATCGTGGACTATCTGGCAAATTTCAGCGATGTGCTCGTCAAACAGGCCCAGGGTATTGGGGATGGTCAGCATCAGCGCCGCCACTTCGTTATTCATCTTGGCCTTCAGGTCCGCGATGTCCACATTGCCGTGCGGGTCGGACTTGACCTCGACGGCATGGAATCCGCACAGGGCGCCGGAGGCCGGGTTGGTGCCGTGCGCCGAGTCCGGAATCAAGACCTTGGTGCGCTTATCGTTATGTTTCTTAAAATACTGGTGGATGACTTTTAGGCCGGTGAATTCGCCGTGCGCCCCGGCCGCCGGGGTGAGCGACACGCCGTCTAATCCCGAAATTTCCTTGAGATACTCGCCCAGTTCATACATTATCCGCAGGATGCCCTGGACCGTTGAGGCCGGCTGGTAGGGATGGAGCTGGGCAAAGCCGGTCAGGCCGCACAGGGTTTCGTTGACCTTGGGATTGTATTTCATGGTGCAGGAACCGAGCGGATAGAAGCCGCTGTCCACGCCGAAGTTCTTGCGCGAGAGATTAGTATAATGGCGCACCAGGGTGAGTTCGTCCACCTCAGGCAGGTCGGCCGGAGTTTGCCTCAAGACCGTCGGGGGCAACAGTTTATTTATATCCTGGGCCGGGACGTCTAAGGCCGGCAAGGCGCAGGCGCTTCGGCCCGGACTGGATTCTTCAAATATCAGTTTGTCGTTCATAACCACAGATTCCACAGATTCCACAGATAAACACAGAAGATTCGTATTCAGTATTTATCCGCGTTAATCTGCGGTTTCTAATCTAACATTGCTGCTAATTTATCAATCTCTTCTTTCGTGTTCATTTCAGTTACACAGAAGAGCATAGAGTCCTTAAGTTCTGGATAAAATCTACCTAAAGCCAAACCACCGATAATATTTTTCTTAAGCAGATATTTATTAATTCCTTCAGGTTTCTTACAACGGATAACAAATTCATTAAAGAATGCGCCGCTAAAAGTGAGTTTAAATCCTGGAATGGCCGATAGTTTTTCAGCCGCGTAGTGCGCCTTTTGTAGATTGAGTTCAGCCACCTGTTTCAGACCGGTCTTGCCCACGGCGGACAGGTAGATGGCGGTCCGGATGGCGCAGAGGGCCTGGTTGGAACAGATATTGGAGGTGGCCTTTTCCCGGCGGATATGCTGTTCCCGGGTGGACAGGGTCAGGACAAACCCGCGCCGGCCCTTGGCATCCGTGGTCTCGCCGACAATCCGGCCCGGCATCTTGCGGATATGGGCCATCTTGGTGGCCATAAAACCCAGATGCGGACCGCCGAATGACATCCGGTTGCCCAATGGTTGGGCGTCGCCGACAACTATATCCACGCCGTAATCGCCCGGAGTTTTTAGCAGGCCTAAAGCCATCGGGTTGACCACGCTGATGAGCATGGTGCCTTCATATTTACGGACCAGCTTGACTATTTCGTCCACCGGTTCGATGATGCCGAAGAAGTTGGGCGACTGATACGCCACGCAGGCCGTGTTGTTATTCAGTTTTTTCTCTAATGCTTCCAATGAAGTCATGCCGTTGGTGAAATCCAGTTCGATGATATTGATATCCAAGTCCTCCAGCCAGGCCCGGACTGTAGCCCGGTATTCCGGATGGATGGTCTTGGAGATAATGACCTTCTTTTTGTTGGTAATATGGAGCGCCATAAGGATGGCCTCGGCCAGGGCCGTGGCGCCGTCGTAAAGCGAGGCGTTGGACACCTCCATGCCGGTCAGCTGGCACATCATGGTCTGGTATTCAAAGGCAGTGGTCAGCGCGCCCTGGCTGGTCTCGGGCTGGTAGGGCGTGTAGGCCGTATAGAATTCGCTCCGGCTGGCCAGATGGTCCACCACAGCCGGGACAAAATGGTTGTAACAACCCGCGCCCAGGAAAGACGGGGTCCGGGCTGCATTGGTATTCTGGTCGGCCAGTTCACAGAGTAGCTTGGTGGCTTCTATCTCGCTCAACGGGGCCGGCAGCGCCAGGGGCTTGGCCAGGCGGAGTTCCTTGGGGATGCTGGAAAACAGGTCGTCCAGGTTGGCCACATTAGCCGCGGCCAGCATTTCCCGGATGTTAGTATCAGTATGCGGAATATAAGGCATAGCATTCAGCGTATCAGGTTATCAGGGAATCTGGAGATTAGTGGCTCGCGGATTCCGTTTCACAGAGTTTCTGATATGCCTCTTTGGTCAGGAGATTCTTGAGTTCTCCGGTATCGGATAATTTAATCTTAACCAGCCAGCCGGCGTTGAAGGAATCGGTGCTGATCAGGTTAAGGTTGGAGACGACCGGTTCGTTGACCTCAATAACCTCTCCGCTCAAAGGGCTGTTGATATCCACCACGGTCTTGACTGATTCCACCTCGCCCATGGGCTCGGCTTGTTTTACCGCCTGTTTAAGCTTGGGCAGGTTGATGAAAATCAGGTCGCTCAGCTGCTGGGCCGCGAAATCGGTTATGCCGATCGTAGCCGTCGCGCCATCCACCTTGGCCCATTCGTGCGTCTGCGAATAATATAACTCTGCCATACACACTCTTCTTTCTATGACTATAAGACAAAATAATTATGCCGGATTATATCAGCGCGGTATAAAAAAGGCAAATAAATTCGGATAAAATACAAATATGGTTGACCCCGTTAGAAGTATTTTGTTTAATATTTTGCAGAAAAGTGTATATTAATAATTGACACAGCAACGGGGGTGTGGTTTTAATAATACGCGGCGCTAAAACGACGCTACTTCTAACGGGGTTGACACAATCATTTGGATTTATTATCTAAATTACGGAGGTATAACCATATGAGAAAAAGCATTTTAATGGCCGGACTATGCCTGGCGGCCATGTTGTTCCTGTCCGGTAATATCTATCCCCAGGCATCCAAGCCGCCGGCCAGCGGGGGTGACCAACCGATAACCAAAAATACGTTTATTCAGATTGCCCAGAAGGTAACCCCGGCAGTCGTTAACGTTTGGAATATGCAAGAGGGCGGTATTTTTGGCGGGCAGGTTAAAAGCGGCGGCGGAACGGGTTTTATTATTGATGCTAAAAAGGGAGTACTTCTTACCAATCATCACGTTGTAGCGAACGCGAAAGCATTGGTGATAACATTAAATGACAAGCGTACCCTTAAGGCAAAATTAATCGGCAGCGATCCGATTTATGATGTAGCTGTGGTGCAAATAGAAAGTCCGCCGGCAGACCTTAAACAGGTTACTTTAGGCAATTCAGATAAGGTGATGCCCGGTGAATGGATTATTGCCATCGGCCAGCCGCTGTTTATGGATTATACGGTCACGGCCGGTATTGTCTGCGCCTTAGGCAGGGAAACACAACTTGGGAAAGCCCAGCTCTCAACCATAGAATATGTCGGTTCTTATATAATGATTGATGCAATTATTAACCCGGGTAACAGCGGCGGCCCTTTATTTAACGCCAATGGAGAGGTTGTTGGCATTAATACAATTAAACTTTATGCGGGTTACGGCTATTCAATCCCTATCAACCGGGCATTGGATACTAAAGATAAAATTATGACCAATAAAGACGGCAAGGTTATCAGGGCTTATTTAGGGTTGAGAGGCCGAGATATTGATGACTATCTGGCAATGGAATATAACACGAACATGGACGATTTAATAAAAGATCTGGGTTTAAAAGAGCCCAAGGGGGTTTTTATCCAGGGGGCGGCTGATAATTCTCCGGCCGCATCGGTCGGTTTTGAGGAAAGCGATATTATGGTGGAGTTTGATGGTAAAAAAGTGGATAACCTCAAGGATTTTAGGGCGATAATAGAAAAGTTAAAGCCGGAGCAAGAGGTCAAATTAAAATACCTCCATAAGAAAGAAGAGAAAACGGTTACGGTAAAGCTTTTGGAACTTGGCGGCGACAAGAAACCGGATGAAAAACAACCAGCCGGGGAGGATGAGGACGAATAACGCGGGGGGTGTTTAATTATGGAAAATATCATATTTTGCGGGGGATGCGGGACGTTTATATCAGCCACTGAGATTTCAGCCGGCAAGGCGTCCAAGATAAACAATATCTATTATTGCCAGAAGTGTTCGACCGGGACGCAACCGGCTCCGGCCCGGCCGGCGGCCGGACCAGGCAGCAAGATTATACCACCCCGGCCAGCCGCGCCCCGGCCGGTCGGTCCTGCGCCGGCGGCACCGGCCAGACCCGTAGCCGGACCGGCGCCGATAAAACGGCCGGCGCCACAGCCGACAGTGGCCATGCCGGTAAAACAACCGGCACCCGGAGCGGTTCCGGCTCGTCCGGCCGGGCCGGTTCAGGCTCAAAAGCCGTTGGCGGCCAGGCCTGTGGTTCCGCAGCCGCCAAAAGGAGCAATCCCCAGAACGCCGGCGCCGGTTTCTTCAGCACACCTGGATGAGACGGTGCCGATTAATCCTCAGCCGGCCGGCCGGGTCGGACCCGCGGCAAAACCGGCGCCACAGAAGATCCAGAAAACAGTACCGCCCCAACCACCGGTAAAGACATCACAAACATCACGCCTCAGGCCGGTTCCGGTCCGGGAATCCCCGGAAGACATGAATGATGAAGGGCTGGAAGAAGCCTCGCGCCGGTTCGGCAAGGCAAAATCCGGCAAGGGCGGGATAAAGAAAATATATCTTATTGCCGGAGCGGCGGTGGTCGTTCTCATCGTGGTGATAGCGATAATAGTCAGTATGTCAAACGCGGCCAAACAGAAGGCCAAGGAGGAACACGAAGCGAAACTTAACAAATATTACAAAGAGGTGGTAGAAACGGAAAAGGATTTTGCCGACAATCCCCAGAAGGTCATTGACAAGATAAAAGAACACCGGGCAGCCCTTAAGGGCACCGATTATGAAAAGAAACTGGATGCCATGGAGCAAAACGCCAAGGCGCTGGTAGAAATAATCGATAAGATAAAAGAACTGGAAAAACCGGTGGATACATTAGAGGATGTCGAAAAGAGACTGAAGGATATCAGCGCGGCGCGGAGTAATCCGGCGGTATCGGAAAATAAGACGGTGGACGGCAAACTCAAAGGGCTGCTAACCGACTTTACGAAACAGAAAAAGAAATTAGCCGAGGAGGAAAGGAAAGCTAAAGAGGCGCAGGAAGCGGCTGAGAAGAAGGCCTACGAGGATTTTAAGGCGAAAATAGATAAGTTGAGGGAACAAAAGGACTGGAAAACAATGCTCCGGGAATGCGATATCCTGCTGGGACGGCCCAACGGACTGCAATACCAGGAGGAGGCGGATAAAATCAAGGAGGAAGCCAAGGCCGAGATGGAAGATCAGCAGGAAAAGGCCAAAAAACGCAAGGAGTGGCAGGTGCTCAATGATGATATTACCAAGTGGGAAAGGTCGGGTGATTCCAAATCGGAGATTTATGTCGATGACGACAAAATAATGCTGAAGAACACCAGTTCATCCAGCAATCGCGGAGCCGTGACCATTATCAGCAATGATAATGAAAAAGAGGGGTGGAAGGACTTTACCATGACCCTGGAGTTCAAGGTTTTGGGCGGTTCTTTAAAAATGTTCCTGCGGGGCGGGTACCAGGCTTACAACATCCCCGGACTGGGAACGATTAACCTGTTCGGGGGAATCCAAATCCCTTTCCCACGGAAATTTAAGGACGAATGGCAGAAATATACCATAGAGTTAAAGGGTAAAAAATTGACCATCAGCGGGACCGGCCTGGCAGAGCCGAAAACCACCGATGTCCAGGAGGGAACGGGTGGAATCGGAATTAATTTAGAAGGCGGAGATAATATTATCATTAAAGAACTGAAAGTAAAGGTGACAGAATAGTTTATGAGCGATATAAAAGAAGTAACTGACCAGACCTTTGGGGATGAGGTGTTGAAATCGAGCAGCCCGGTATTGGTGGATTTTTGGGCGCCCTGGTGCGGGCCCTGCCGAATGCTGACCCCGATTTTAACCAAACTGGCGGCCCAATACCAGGGAAAACTGAAGGTGGTGAAGTTGAACACCGACGATAACCCGGATACAGCTACCACCTACAATATTTCGGCCATTCCCACCCTGCTGTTTTTTAAGGGCGGGCAACTGGCCAACCAGGTTATCGGGGTGAAATCGCCCGATGAGTTGAAAAAGATGATTGACGAGGTGATATGAAATATTTGATTACGGGCGGGGCCGGATTCATCGGCTCGCATTTAGCCGAGGCTATCCTGAAGCAGGGCGATGAGGCCTGGATTATTGATAACCTGTCCACCGGCAGCATCAATAATATAGAACACCTTAAAGCTAATCCCAAGTTTCATTATACCATTGATACTATTTTTAATGAGCCGCTTCTGGCTGAAATGATAGACAATTCCGATATCGTGTTCCACATGGCCGCGGCCGTGGGAGTCCGGCTGATCGTGGAAAGCCCGGTGAACACCATTGAAACCAATATCGCCGGGACCGAAAGCGTGCTCAAGCTGGCGAATAAGAAGAATAAGATAGTTCTGATTGCCTCAAGCTCAGAGGTTTATGGCAAGAATAACAAGATTCCGTTCAGCGAAGATGACGATATGCTCTTGGGGCCGACTGTCAAATCGCGCTGGAGCTACGCCTGTTCCAAGGCCATAGATGAATTCCTGGCGCTGGCCTACTGGCGGGAAAAGAAACTGCCCACTATCGTAGTCCGGCTGTTTAATACGGTCGGGCCGAGACAATCAGGCCGGTATGGAATGGTGATTCCCCGGTTTGTCCAGCAGGCGCTGGCTAAAGAGCCGTTTACGGTTTACGGAACCGGCAAGCAATCACGCTGTTTTACGGATGTCAGCGACGTGGTCGGCGCATTAATAAAACTGGTCAATCACCCCAAGGCCATCGGCCAGGTCTTTAATATCGGCAGTGACCAGGAGATTACCATTGAGGCGCTGGCCTCCAGGATAAAAGAGAAGACCAAAAGTTTATCGCAGATAAAGTATATTCCCTACGACGAGGCGTACGAGAGCGGGTTTGAGGATATGCTCCGGCGCGTGCCGAATCTCGCCAAGATAGGAAACCTTATTGGTTATAAGCCGACCCAGAGCATTGACCAGATATTGGATAAAATAATCCGGTATTTCAGGGAGCAGAAATAGGCATTAACAGGAGGTTGAAAAGATGATAAATGGCGTTAAAATAAAGAAGCTAAACCCGATATCCGATGAAAGAGGCCGGGTGATGGAAATCCTGAGATGCGACGATGATATGTTCAGGAAATTCGGGCAGGTCTATGTGACCACGGCCTATCCGGGCGTAGTTAAGGCCTGGCATTACCATAAAAAACAGACCGATTCCTTTACTGTATTGCACGGAATGGTTAAGATGGTGCTTTATGATGACCGGAAGAAATCCCCGACCAAGGGAGAAGTCAGCGAGTTTTTCATCGGGGTGCATAATCCTGTCCTGCTCCAGATTCCGCCTGAGGTCTATCACGGATTTAAATGCATCAGCGAATACGAGGCGATAATGCTTAATTGCCCCAGCGAGGCGTATAACCGCAAGCAACCCGATGAATACCGGATTCCGGCGCATACCAAAAAGATACCGTATAACTGGGCGCGCAAAGACGGTTAAGCCGCAATTCGCATAAAGCAGCGCGTTATGAAGATAAATAGCATCGATGTTCACCCGGTCAGTGATGGATATTTCCGGCTGGACGGCGGGGCGATGTTCGGCGTGGTGCCGCGCGTGCTTTGGGAAAAACGCGCTTTGCCGGACGGCAAGAACCGTATCAAGATGGGGCTGTGGTGCCTGCTTATTAAGGCCGCCGGGAAAAATATCCTTGTCAATACCGGCATCGGCGATAAATATAACCGGCGTTATCAGGATATCTACGAAATCCAGCATCCCCCGGCCCTTATTTCCTCTTTGGCTGAGCATAATGTTCAGCCGGCAGACATTGATATGGTTATTCTGACACATCTGCATTTTGACCACTGCGGCGGCAATACGATTTCCCAAAACAATAAGATTATGCCGGCTTTTCCCAAAGCCAAATACATTGTCCAAAAAGCTGAGTGGGAAAAGGCTGTTAGCCCTACTGAACGCACCAGGGCGAGCTATATAAAGGAAAACCTTATTCCTATCAAAGAGGCGGGGTTACTGGAATTGATTGATGGCGATAAGAAACTCCTGTCCGGCATTTCCGTCAGGGTTACCGGCGGGCATACCCGCGGACACCAGATTGTTTTTATTGAATCGGGCAATAAAAAGGCGGTTTACTGGAGTGATTTGATTCCCACCACCGCGCATATTGATCTGCCCTATATAATGAGTTATGATTTGTATCCCGAGGAGACGCTGGAAGAGAAAAGACGTTTGGTGGAACAGGCGATAAAAGAAGACTGGATTTGTTTCTGGGAGCACGACCCGGCGATAAATTGTGGCTATATCCGTAAGGACATCGAGGGAAAATTAACGGTTGAACCGTTAGCATAAAATACTTGACATACCGGCAAATCGGGGTATAATCTAATGTATTAATATCAAGAATAGGCGCTCACACGCGCCATGCTGAAGGGAGTTTTTATGGTAAAAACGCTATTTGTCGGAGCCGTGGCAGGAATAGTTCTTGCCTTGGCGGGTTGCGGGATGAGCCGGGTATCTTCAACCTATACGGTTGATAACACGCCGGTAAAAACATATGCGCCGCCTCCGATGACAATTAAGGTGAAAACCATCGCGGTCCTGCCTTTTAAGGATAAGACTACGAACAGCCCGCTTAAAGGCGATGTTGGCAGCATGGCAGTTGACCAGCTGACCACGCTTCTGGTTAATACGGAACGTTTCTCGGTAATTGAGCGCGAGCGTTTGGATGCGGTTTTGGCCGAACAGGGATTAGCCGGCAAGGGGATTGTAGATTCCGCAACCGCTGCCCAGGTGGGGAAGATTCTGGGTGTTGATCTGATATTTACCGGGGCGGTAACTAACTGGGAGGTCAAAGAGGCCAAATCGGGCACCTTTGTGCTGGTGGGCGGCGGGTCAGAAAAAACCCTTGATATTGACATGGCCGTGGATGGCCGGATTATTGACACGACCACCGGGCAGATTTTCTTTGCCGATTCCGGTGAGGTAAAGCGCCAGGAAAGCGTATCCAAATCGGCTATCTTGAGTTTCGCTCCGGATGGATATATCAAACTTGACCAGTCAGTGGCTGGCAAGCAATTGCGCCTAGTGCTGGATAATATGCTGTCCAAGATAATCCCAAAGGTGGACGCTAAATTCAGCAGATAGTATGCAGTATATGGTATACAAAATAAAAAGAGGCGGATTGTCGTTTTTCGCCGTTTGCTTTTTACTCGCTGCTTTACTGATGGGTTGCGCGACCGCAGGAGGCAAGACGACTTATCAGGATGATGACAGCAAGTGCGGGATTTATCCGCCGCCGCCGGCTAATTTTGTCAGGAAGCGGATAGCCATAATTCCCCTTAAAGACAAAACCAATCAGCAATATACCAAGACTGACTTGGGTTCCCAGGCCGTGGATATCGGCATAACCTTATTGCTGAATGCCGAGCGGTTTGACGTGGTGGAGCGGGAACGGCTGGATGCGCTTTTAGCCGAGCAGAAATTGGTCGGGATAGTTGACCCGGAAACTGCAGCCAAGGCCGGCAAGATTTTGGGCGTTGATTTGATATTTACCGGAGCCATAACCAATTTTGAGATAGAACATTCCAAGACCGGCGGGAGTTTTGGATTGCCCCGCATCGGCAAGATTCCGGCTTTTGACATTGAAAAGAAGACCACCGTTATGGCGATTTCATTGGCTATAGACGGACGGGTAATTGAGGTGGAAACCGGACGGGTTATCTTTGCCGGCTCGGGCGAGATTAAACGGGAGGAGCGGGCGGATAACTGGGGCGTCTGGCTGGAAAGCGGAGCTCACGTTTCATCCAAAGAGAAAATCAGGATAGACCAGAATGCAGCTGGCAAGCAACTGCGTTTTGCGCTGGATGCCCTGATTAAGAAGATTATTCCTAAAATTGATGTAACTTACGGCACAATAACGCCGTTACCTGTGACGGGAACAGAGAATAAACCCTGACTCTGGCTGTCCCCTTGAACGTATGTTCAAGGGGATGGCAACTTAGATGAACAAAGAGGGTTAAATAGAATAGGACAGATATATGGAAAAGACACTGGTGATTATAAAACCCGACGGGGTCCAGAGGAAATTAATCGGCGAGATTATCAACCGCTTTGAAAGTAAGGGGTTGAAGATTGCGGCCTTAAAGATGCTTAAAGTCTCGCCCAAACAGGCCGAAACGCTCTACGCGGTCCATAAAAAGAAGCAGTTCTATCAGGGTTTGCTTAAGTTCATTACGGCCGGGCCGGTGGTGACGATGGTGATAGAGGCCATCGGTGCGGTGAATATTTGCCGAAAACTGCTGGGCGCTACCTTCGGGCCTGATGCCGAGGCCGGCACCATCCGCGGCGATTTTGGGGCCAGCATAAGTTACAATCTGATTCACGCCTCTGATTCGCCGGAAGCCGCCGGTAATGAAATTGCCATCTTTTTTAAGGATACGGAAATCCTGTCTTATACGCTGGATAACTGGAAATGGGTTTATCATCCGGCTGAAGAAAAAGAGATAGAGAACTAAAAGGTTACCAGAGGCACAGCAAATAATTTAACGTAGGAGGTTTTTTATGAACAATAAAAACAACCGCGGTTTTACGCTGATTGAATTGATGATGGTGGTTATTATCATCGGCATATTGGCGGCCATTGTCGTTCCAAAGTTTACCGGCCAGACCGAAAAGGCGCGAAGAGCCGCGGCAAAGATGGAAATCAGAAATATCAGTATGGCATTGGATAGGTACGAAATGGAGAACGGAGCATTCCCGACCACAGAGCAGGGACTTAAAGCCCTGATGGAAAAACCAACCTCTTCACCGATGCCCCGGGATTGGAGCGGTCCTTATCTAAAGGACGAGCCCAAAGACCCCTGGCAGAAACCTTATCAGTACCGCCGTCCTTCGCAGAATGGTCTTGATTACGACCTTTGGTCTTGGGGACCGGACGAAAGAGATGGAACTGCAGATGATATCCCAAATTGGAAGAAAGATAACTAGATCTTCTGCCAAAAATACCGCCTCGCTATCAGCCGGGATAACCCTGCTTGAAGTCTTGGTGGCTATCTCCATCATGGCAATCTGTATTATAGCCATCTTTGATGCTTTTATCAGCTGTTTTGATGCCCAGTTAAGGTCGGAAAACCACGCCAAAACCGCGATGATTTCTATGGATGCCCTGGAATACGCCGAGGAATTTCCGATTTCCTTAAGCCCGGAAGAATTGAACGAGGATATTCGTAAATTCACCTGGCAATTTACTCAGAATGACATTGAAGAGTATCCCAAGTTGAAAGAAATAGTTATTGATACCACCTGGGAACAGGGTAAAAGAAGCGGAAGGCTTTCCTTAACGACGTATTGTTGGAACCCCCAGAAAGAGTAATCCCGCCCCATAGGATTATAATTGCGGATATGATATCAAATATGATAAAAACCAGGTGGTCGGGATTTACCCTGATAGAACTGATGATTGCCAGCGTATTGACCGCCCTGGCTGCTCTGGCCGCATACCACACTTATAACCAGGGGATTCTGATATGGAAAAAGGGACAGGAGAACTCCAATCAGGATAAAGCAATTATAACAATGGAAAGAATCAGCCGCGACCTAAAAAATATCTTTTCATTTGAGCCGGTTGGTTTCAGCGGCGAGGAGGCGAAAATTGCATTTCCCCGTATTGCTTACAGATACGATTGGCTTACTGTAAATGAGGATGCGGTAATAGAGCCGGATTCATCTGCCGCAGAATCGCCAGCGCCTCTGCCGCTTATTACCAAGATGACCTACGAGTATGACAAAAACGAAGGGAAGCTGTCGCGCTTGGAAGAGGTGTATGCTTATCCGGACCTGGAGGAGTTAAAGGTTGATCCCGACGGAATGAAGAAGGAATCGTCCCGCGTTATCCTGGAAGACATAGAAATACTGACATTTTCCTATGCCGTTACCAAAACACCGGAGCTCAGTTTCACCAATAACGCACTCAACTCCGGTGTTCCTTATGCAATAAAGATAGAGTTAAAGCTCAAAAGCATGAAAGATGCCCTGACGCGCACGATAATTATTCCGGTTATTAAACCGCCGAGAAATGAAGACAGATAATCGAATTATGTTTTTATCATTAAGAAACGGCAGCATCCTGATAATCGTTCTCTGGATAATAATCATTCTGACTATCCTGGCGGTAAGTATCAGTGCGGTTGCGTCCGCCCAGGTATTTTTTACCCGGCAATACCGCAGGCAGGCAGCAGAGTATTTCATTGCCCGAGCCGGCATTGCTCAATGCGTTGCCGAATTAAATCGTGACAAGGAAGCCAACACCTATGACGCCCTAAATGAAGGCTGGAGCAATAATCCGGAGTTATTTAATGAGAAACAAGTGGGTAACGGATTTCTGACCGTATCTTATGAATACTCCAATTACTTAACAACCCTTTCCAGTGAAGGCGAATCAGTGCTAACCAGTACCGTTTGCGGGATGGTCGACGAGGAGCGAAAGATAAATATCAATACCGCCAGCGTCACGGTTCTGCAGGCGTTATTCCAGGACAGGGCGGCTCTTTCCTCTGTCCAGGCAAAGGAGATCGCCGACAGCATTATTGATTGGCGCGATACCGACGAGAACAGAAGGGAAAACGGCGCTGAAAGCAGTTATTACCAGGGTTTGTCTTCGCCGTATTCCTGCAAGAATAATAAGTTTGACATACCCGAGGAATTGATGCTGATAAAAGGAGTGCGACCGGAGGCCTTTCAGTCCGTAAAGGAGTTCGTAACCGTTTACGGCGACGGCAAGGTCAATATTAATACGGCTTCATCTCCGGTTTTGAAAGCCCTTGGCGTAGACCTTTCATTGGCGGAAAAAATCATTCGCTGCCGGAGCGGTTCTGATGAAATCGAAGGCACCGAAGACGACGAGGTTTTTACTCAACCCGCTGCTATTATCAGCACCCTGAACAAAAAGCAGACTATTACCCAGGGGGAAACCAACCAGATAAACAACTTGATTACCACCAATGCCATAAGCGTAAAATCAACCTATTTTCAGATTATCTCTTACGGCTATCTTGCCGATATAAACACCGGGGAGGTCGACCGTAAGAATAGTAAGAAAATTACTTGTATTATCAACCGAAATGGTAAGATAGTCTACTGGCGGGAATAATTAAATAGCGCATAACTCGTAAACTAAAATCCATAATTATAAATAATGTTTGGCTCTAAAGATTTGCTGGGTATTGAAATAGGCGGGCAGTATCTTAAAATCATCCAATTTAACAAGAAGCAGGAGATACTGAATTGGGTTTCAACCGACATCAGAACGCTAAACGACGACGGCATCGTCGAATTTATCCGAAACTATATTCAGGAAAAGGGGATAAAAGCCTCTGATGTAATTAACCCCGTCTCGGCGCGGTACACTATCACTAAAAATATTGAATTGCCTTCCACCAATCCGGCGGAAATCAAGCAGATTATCAAACTTCAGGCCGGGCATCATTCGCCTTATTCTCCCGAAGAAATTATCATCGATTATATCCCCATCGGCGTCTTCAGGGGTGGCTATACCAGGATATTCCTGGTGATCGTCAATCGCGATAATATCAAACGTAATTTTGATATCATAGAACGCTCCGGGTTAAGACTGAAAAAGATGGTTTTATCCCTGGAAACCATGGCTTTGTGGTATAAAGACCGCTCTCCTTCTAATTCCCTGGGAATACTCCACTTAGACGCCGATAACACGGATTTTCTGGTGATTAAGGAGCAAAAACCCATCTTCCTGCGCAATATTCCGGTCGGGGTGGAGCAAATATTATATGATCGCGATAAATACGGACCTCAATTACAGGAGGAAATCAATCATTCCCTGGAGGCCTACCAGACCGAACAACTGGAATCGCTTTCAAGGATAGTCGCCTGCGGCGCCACCTCAAAAGTCGCAGAATTCCTGCGCTCGATTCCGGAGCAGAGCAATCTTATCGTTGACGTTGAAGACAATCTTGAGGGGCTAAAGCTTGCTTCAACCGCGCCGGATGTTAAGGGCGTGGCTTCAGACCTTTCGGTCATCAGCCTGGCAGCCGGCGTGGCTAAATATAATAAGACCCATCTCGATATAACGCCCGAGGAAGTAAGAGTGCGTGAGACCGTGGCTGAAAAAAGCCGTGATATCATCTGGCTGGGCACTCTTTTATTCTTTATTCTGATATTGTTCCTGGCTATCTTCGCCCAGAAAATATGGATGAAAAATAAAATGGTAAATATGCTCAGCGAGGAAAACCAAAAATACCAGAAAGAGGCGGGTCAGTTAAAGGATACCAAAAAACGCATTGATCAGGTGAAAAATCATTTCCAGCGCCGGAATTTCGCCCTAGGCGCCCTGGACGAAATTCATAAATGCATGACCTCGGATATTTACCTAACCAGCCTGCAGATTGACGACCAGCAAATCAGTGGCCGGGAACAGCAGAATTCCACCAAAGTTGTCCTACGCGGGGTGGCCAATGCTACCGCAGATGTTCACCAGATGGTGGATCGGCTGGAAAAATCAAGGTATTTCAAGGAGGTTAAGGCGCCGGCCACCACCCCACGTACCGAAATAAATCGGGCCAACAATCAAAGAAGAGATGTGGTGGATTTTGAAATAAGCGGGAAACTGGAGTTGGAATAACTATGAGATTTTTTTCTAAACTGGCGCAGCGAGAACGGATGTTCTTTTATATTGCGACGGTAATCATTATCTTATTCCTGGTAGACAGCTTTATCTTTAGCGGAATGATTGCCCGGATTAGCGAATTGGACAATAAGATGCGGTCTTTGAAGGACGAAGTGTCCGAAAACAAAATGATCCTTTCTTATAAGGATAAGATTAATAAGGCAGGCGAAATCTACGGGAAATATCTGGTAAAAGAATCAAGGCCTGATTTAGAACTGCCCAAAATCGTGAATACGCTGGCAATACAATCGGAATTAATCAACCCCGAACTTAAGCCGATGCAGTCAAAGGATAAGGATTCCGGCAAGTATTTCATAGAGATAAACGCCGAGGGGACAATGAAGAAAGTGGTTAACTTTATGTATAACCTTAATATGGGAAACTCCTTGCTCAGGGTGGAAAGAATAGACCTTTCGCCCAAGGCGGCAAAATCAGAGACATTGAAAATAACCATTTTAATCTCCAAAACCGTGGTGCAATAATTGGCTCTAGTAAGACGGTCTTCCGAATATGACTCCGCAAGAAAGAGAAATCTACTGGCAAATCCCCCGCATTTTGATAGCCGTTCATTACGGCTTGTTTATTATTGCCACGGCCGTCTTTTTATACGGTGTTTTTAAGCATTTTCGCCTTATCAGGACAGGCAAGAAAGACAACCGTTTCTCGTCCCTGCCGAAACGCCTGTTCAATCTGGTTTATTACGCCCTGCTTCAGCGCCGTATCCTGGAGCGGCT
This sequence comes from Planctomycetota bacterium, assembly GCA_016235865.1. NCBI lineage: Bacteria > Pseudomonadati > Planctomycetota > Planctomycetota bacterium. The sequence goes on from JACRIK010000003.1 coordinate 553,482, forward strand.
TTACCAGGGGCTGACCCACACCGGCATCTTCTACGGCCTGGGAATCCTTTATATCGGCACGCTTATCGTCCTAGTTCAGTCCGACCTCGGCATCATTATTCTTAAGGGAACGTTTTATAAATACTTTTCTTTAACAATGGATCTGGCCGGCGCAGCGCTTTTGATTGCACTCTTATTCGTCATTATCCGGCGCTATATCATCAAGCCGGCTGAACTGGATAATCAATGGGATGATTTGCTGGTTATTTTATTCCTGGGCACGCTGGCAGTTACCGGTTTCCTCTTGGAAGGCAGCCGGATGGTTGTTACCGAGATACCCCAATCAGCCGCCATCCGCTATTTCGCGCCGCTCGGCCTGCTGACCGGGAAATTATTAATCATGCTCGGCATAGGCGAACCTGTCATCCGCGCCTATTACCCCATCTGCTGGTTCGCCCACTCGACCATTCTGGTAACCCTGATTGCATATCTTCCTTGGTCAAAGCTGATGCACATATTTACCGCACCGTTCAATATATTCTGCCGCGACCTGGAACACCAGGGCACGCTGGTAAATCTGGACCTGGAAAACTCTGAGGAATTCGGCATTACCAAGATAACCGACTTCACCTGGAAACATCTGCTGGACCTGGATGCCTGCACCAGGTGCGGGCGCTGCAACACCGGATGCCCGACCAATCTGAGCAATAAACCATTAAAACCTAAGCAACTGATTCAGAATCTCAAGAATCACCTGTTTATTAAAGTGTCCAGGTCAGCCCCGCCGCCCAATCTGGCGCCTGAGACCGTATCATATGACGAAATCTGGGACTGCACCACCTGCGGATTCTGCCGGTCCAATTGCCCGGTTTTTATCGAGCATCCGCCCAAGGTCGTGGAATTCAGGCGCCACTTAGTCCTGGCTGAAAGCAATTTCCCGCCCGAGGTCAAGACCATGTTCAGGAATATGGAAACCAACGGCAATCCCTGGCCGGTCAGCTGGGACAAGCGCAGCGACTGGTGCAAGGAGTCAGGTGTGCGGATACTGAACGAAGGCGACAAAACCGATATCCTGCTTTGGGTGGGTTGTGCCGGCGCCACGGACGATCGCAATACCAAGGTAGCCCGGACGTTGGTTACGGTGCTTCAGAAGGCAAAGGTGGATTTCGCCATACTGGGCAATGCCGAACGCTGTTGCGGCGATCCGGCCCGGCGCATCGGCAACGAATATCTTTACCAGCAACTGGCTGACGAAAATATCGGAACCCTCAAGAAATACAAATTCTCCCGGATTCTTACTTATTGCCCGCACTGCTACAATACCCTCAGGAATGAATACCACCAGCGCGGGGTTGACTTCTCCGTCGCGCACCACAGCGAATTCATCTGGGAATTGATTCAGCGGGGACAGCTGGTTGCTCCGGCGAATAATTCGGCGGTTACCTACCATGATTCCTGTTATTTAGGCCGATATAACGACATTTATAATGCGCCCCGGCAGATTCTGAAATCAATGCCGGGGATTAAATTCAGGGAAATGCCCCGTAACCGGAAAAAGAGTTTCTGTTGCGGCGCCGGCGGCGGTCGGATGTGGATGGAGGAAAAGCGGGGCGATCGGATTAATCAGATTCGCATCCAGGAGGCATTTGATACCGTCACGCAGGGCACGATTGTCACGGCCTGTCCCTATTGCCTGACCATGCTCGGAGACGGCATCAAGGAAAAAGGCGCGACCGACCAACTCAAGGCAGTAGACATCGTGGAAATGTTATCTTAGATAAATCAGCCCGTCCAGGAAGAGCATTCCACCGCCTAAAATCATGAATAGTATCCCCAGGTCAGGTTTGACATCGGCCAGCTTGAGAAATATATAGAAGTCGCTGGTTTCTATCCGGCCCCAGATATAAAGCCCCAGGGTGGTCGCGATAATGCCGGCCGCAAGAATCAAAATCCCAAAAATAGATTTGGATGTGGCAAAGAGCGAAAGAAACCCGGCGAAAAAGGCCAAGACAATGATGGTGATGATAATCCCGAACGGCAGGTAGAGTTTTGGCTCGCTATACCCATAGGCAATTTGGTTAATCAGCCCGAAAGAACCCTGGCCGGAAGCCCAGGGCAGGGATAGCGACCATATCAAAATCCCCAGCCCGGCAGCCAGCAGCAAGAAATGCAATGCCCATAACAAGACCGTCGGCTTCTTCATCGGGATAGATACTATTATAGGGCGCCGATAAATACAAGGTTTATTCCGATTTAATCGGCCGATGCACGCAAGCCCGCTTTTTACGCGGCCGGAGCGGTTTATAAAAAATCCCCCTTGACAAAACCGGGTATCTGTGCTATACTGACGGCACTGTTGTTCAGCCAAAGGCAAGAGAACATAAGGGAGGTACGAGAGATGAGAGGAATAATCATAACTATCGCGGTACTGACGATTATCCTGGCGCCGGGTTGGTATCTGCTAAACCTAAATGCGGAACGGAACGACCAGGCCGGGCCAAAATATTTCTGGAAACCGGTCCAGGCCAGGGTCACCCACTACAGCTGCAATGAAAAAGCCGAGCGGAGATGGAAAGGCCGGACATCGCTCAATAAATCCGCCCGGAATAATGACGGCGTGGCCGTTGATCCGAAGATAATACCCTACGGCTCGATTATTCACATCCCGGGTATCGGCACCCGGGTGGCTGATGATACCGGCGGTAAATGCCGGCAGTACGGACGCAATAATCAGATCCTGGTTGACGTACGCTGGAATGACAAGACCAGGAAGGAACTCATGGCTATGGGCGCGGATTGGCAGACCGTTTACATCCTCCAGCCGGTCAACGACGATTAGCCAGGAAGACGCGCGGAATGCGGCTGTAGTCGTTTAGGATTCTTATATCCCGGAACTGGCCGGACTGCCCGGCCAGGTTCAGCGTTTCTTTTGCCTGTCCGATACCGATTTCCAGCAATAGATATCCGCCGGGTTTGAGATAATCTGGCGCCTGTTTGATTATCTTTTCAATATACGACAGCCCGCGTTTGCCTGCCCAGAGCGCTGCCGGCGGTTCATGCCTCAGTCCGGACTGCCACTTGGATTTCTCAGCCCGGTCAACATAGGGCGGATTGGAAACGATGATGTCCGCCGTCAGTCCCTTAAAGGGTTTAAATAAATCTCCGTAACAGAATTTGATATATTTCCCGGCCTGATGCTGCCGGGCATTAAGCCGGGCGATGCGCAGGGCCGGGCGCGAGATGTCCGAGGCAAATATTCTAAAGGGCGTAGAACATAGAGTGTTGAGCGTATAGTGCGCCAAAGAGACGGCGATGTTGCCCGAGCCGGTGCCGAGGTCAAGAATGATTAGAGTCTCGGGCTTAGAATGTAGAGTAATAGGCGCTTTCTCTAAGCTCTTTGCTAGATGCTCTATGCTTCCTAGCGCCTGCTCAACCAGCAGTTCTGTTTCCGGCCTGGGTATCAGCACCTCCGGCGTGACCTTAAAATCCAGCGACATGAATTCCTTATGCCCGGTCAGGTAGGCCATTGGCCAGCCCTTTTGGTGTTTCGCAATCAGGTTCCGGAAGCGGGCGTATTGCGCCCGGCTGATTATCCGGCGCGGGTTTTTATACAGCTCTATGGTCTGGCATTTCAGGATGTGGGCCAGCAGGATTTCTTTATCCGAAGAATGTTGTGACAAGGCCTCTATAATGCGCATTTACTTCGATGCCGAGATATTCTGGAGTTTAAGCTTGCGGTCTTCTTCCAGCAGCTTGTTTATCATTTCGTCCAGGTCGCCTTCCAGCACTCCCGGCAGGTTATGGACCGAGAAATTGATGCGGTGGTCGGTGATCCGGCTCTGGGGAAAGTTGTAGGTGCGGATTTTCTCGCTCCGGTCGCCCGAGCCGATCTGGGTTTTGCGCATCTTGTCCCGCTCCTGCTTGTTCTTGGACGCCATATTCTCGTAGATGCGGCTCCGCAGCAGGCGCATGGCCAGGTCCTTGTTGCGGTGCTGGGAGCGCTCCACCATGCAGGCCACGACCGTATTAGTCGGGAGATGGGTGATGCGCACGGCCGAAGCGGTCTTGTTCACGTGCTGGCCGCCCGGGCCGCCGGCTGAATAGGTGTCGATCTTCAGGTCTTCAGGTCTGATTTCGACCTCAACGTCTTCGGCTTCGGGCAGGACCGCCACGGTGCAGGCCGAGGTATGTATCCGGCCGCTGGCCTCGGTGTGCGGAACACGCTGGACCCGATGCCCGCCGCTTTCAAATCTCAGATGCTTATAAACGTCCTCGCCTTCTATAGAAAAGGTCACATCCTTGAACCCGCCCAGGCCGGTCGGGCTGGAATCCATCAACAGGCATTTCCAGCCCCGCCGGTCCGCGTATTTGGTGTACATCCTGAAAAGTTCGGCGGCGAACAGGGCCGATTCTTCCCCGCCCGTGCCGGCCCGGATTTCCATTATCACGTTCCGGTCGCCGTGCTCCTGGTCCGTCAGGAACATCTCTTCCAGTTCGGTCAGGACGGCCTTTTCCTTCTCCGACAGGGTTTTGAGTTCCTCGTTAGTCATTTCGATGAAATCCTTGTCGGCCTTGTTTTGCTGGATTAGCTCCTCGGCGTCCTTTTTATGCCGGCGGGTGGCCTCCAGCGCCTTGATGCGCGCCACGAATTTGGACAGCGACCCGCGCTCCTTCATCAGCCCGGCGTAGCGGGCCTGGTTACCGATGACCTCGGGCTGGACGATGAGCTGCTCTATCTCTTCGTAGCGCTTCAGGATTTCAATCAGTTTGTTTTCCATATAATTAAATACCTAACCACAAAGGTCACAAAGAAATATTTGCAATGGCGTTACGCCCGGATAATGCGGTTGGCCAATCCGGTGACGTTCTTGGTGGCGTTGCGCGTGTCGATGACCAGCCGGCTGTGCTGGACCAGCCATTGGTAGTCATAGGCCGTATGGTCGGTGGAAATCACCACCGCATCCTGCTTCTTGAGCATCTCGGCCGTCAGCGGGGTGGATTTCATGGCCGGGAATTTATAGTGCCTCAGGCGCGGCAGTTTCGGGATGAACGGGTCGTTATAAATCACCCGGGCGCCCTGTTCCCGGAACAGCTCGGTCAGCTTCAGGGACGGCGATTCCCTCAAATCGTCCACGTCCTTTTTGTAGGCCATGCCCAGGATAAGGATGCGCGAATCCTTGAGCGACCGGGAGCGCTTGTTCAGCGCCTCCATGGTCCGGGCCACCACGTAATAGGGCATGGAGATATTTATCTCGCCGGCCAGCTCGATGAACCGGGTGGTCATCTCGTATTGGCGCGCCTTCCAGGACAGGTAAAACGGGTCGATCGGGATGCAGTGTCCGCCCAGGCCCGGGCCGGGATAAAAACTCTGGAATCCGAAGGGCTTGGTGGCCGCCGCCGAAATCACTTCCCAGATGTTGATGTCCATCTTGTCGAAGAGCATCTTGAGCTCGTTGACCAGGGCGATATTGACGCAGCGGTAGATGTTCTCCATCAGCTTGGTGGACTCGGCTACCCGGGCCGATGACACCCGGACCACCTTGGCCACGGCCTGCGCATAGAGCAGCACCGCGATATCCGTCGCCGTCTTGTCCACGCCGCCCACGACTTTCGGTATCTTCTCGGTCGAATATTTGGGATTGCCCGGGTCTTCGCGCTCGGGCGAGAAGGCCAGGTAGAAATCCTTCCCGCACTTCAGGCCGGTCTTTTCCAGGATGGGCCGGACCACCTCGTCGGTCGTGCCCGGGTAGGTCGTGCTTTCTAGGACGATGAGCTGTCCCTTGCGCAGGTTGGCGGCAATGCTTTGGGCGGTATTCTCGATGTAGGACATATCCGGGTCGCGCATTACGGTCAGCGGCGTGGGCACGCAGATGATGATGGCGTCCATGGCCTTAAGCTCCTTGAAATTATCCGTGGCGTGGAACCTGTATTTCTGTTTCATCTCCCGGATCAGGGTGGACGGGATATGCTTGATGTATGATTTGCCCTGGGCCAGGGATTTTATCTTGAACGGGTCGATATCGAATCCGGTCACCGGGAACCCCTTTTGGGAAAATACCTTGGCCAGGGGCAGTCCGACATAGCCCATGCCGATGATGCCGACCTTGGCCCGGTGCGCCTTGATGAGCTCGATTATCTTCATAATTATACTCGCTCGTCCTTAAGGTTTCTGCTATTGCGATTAGGATAGTTAATTCAGCGGATAAGTCAACAATTCAATAACACCTTTTTCTTGCATTGCCCGGCAATATTTGATATTTAGTGGCACTGAACAGGATACTTTAGTGGTCCCGCAATTCGCTTCGCGGTCTCTGCGGAGTTCTGCGGGATAAGAGGCTGTAACATCCTGACGGATTAACAGCCTCTAAAAAGGGGTTTTAGATTATGCAAAGCACATATCGGCCATCCAAGACCAAGCGGCGCCGCAAGGGCGGGTTCCGGGCCCGGATGAAGACCAAGGGCGGGCGCAAGGTGTTATCGCGCCGTCGGGCCCGGGGCTGCTGGAAACTCACCGTCAGCGACGAGCCGACCATCAAGAACCGGAAATAATTAATTAAACAACAGGATTTAACGGAACTAAGCACAGCGTGAATCCGAGCACCCCAAAAGCTTTCGGGGCGCGCAGGTTATTTATCAGATTAGAATTATCCGTTTAATCAGCTTAATCCCGTTGTCGCCTTTGAAGTTCCGTACGATAAAATGCCTATCTTCGATGTAGTTTCTTCTTGAGCGCGTCCTGGATTTCGGACGGCACGAACAGCTTCATATCCGCGCCCAGCGATACCGCCTCCTTGAGCAGGTGCGATGAGATGTAGGAATACTTCTCGCAGGTCATCACGAAAACCGTTTCGATATCCGGGGCAATCGCCCGGTTGGTCAGGGCCATCTGGAACTCGTATTCGAAGTCGGAAATCGTCCTGATGCCGCGCAGGATGATATTGGTCTTCTGCTTCCGGACGTAATCAATTAGCAGTCCTTTGAATGAATCCACCCGGACATTGGGATATTTGCGGATGACCTTCTTGATGTGGCTAACCCGTTCCTGGCGCGAGAAGATGGGATTCTTGGCCGGGTTATCGGCCACGGCCACGATTAGTTCGTTGAACACCTTGGACCCGCGCTCGATTACGTCGATATGACCCCTGGTCAGCGGGTCAAAGGTGCCGGCATAAATCGCCTTGACGGTTTTGCTCATAAGCCGTTCTATAATTTACCGGGGCAACCTTGTCAAGGAATTTCGCCACAAAGGCGTCACCAGTACGGAGCAAAGAGCAGATAGCATTTTTACTCCACGTTCCACCCTCTCCCCTCCGAGGGAGAGGGAAAGGTGGGGTGGGGGTTAATCTGTGCCCCTTTGAGCTCCTGTGCGTAGCACTGGTGAGCGCCATAAGGGCGCCATGGCTCTTCGGCGCCATCGGGAATATTAGCCGGTGGCTAAAGCGCTTCGGGTACATCTGTGGTTTCTCATATTCCTACCATCACTTTCCTTAGAGCCAGCTAAACTTATGGTTATTACTGGCGCTTAGACCCCGTATAATTGCGGGGCCCTCTTCTCTCCTACCTATATGGGCTAACCGTAAATTTAGGGGTGTTTTTAAGGGGTGGAAAAAGGGGTGATTTTTGATAAACTCTTATCCTGTATGGGAATAAAAAATTAGATATTTTTTAGATAACCGTAAACTTTAGGATTAGACGGTGGGGGGTGGGGTATGGTAGTGGAAGGTTTAATCCAGAGCAGTGTCGCTTCTTATGGTTAATAGCGCCTCTGCAGTGATTAGATAGTCACCATGCAAATATTAGATGGCAACTCCGTAAATATTGGATGGCAACCATCTAATGATTTGATGGCCACCCCGTAAATATTTGATGGTGACGATGCAGAGGTTTGATGGTAACGACGTAAAAATTAGATGGTAGGGATATAAACGTTAGATGGTGATAATGTAGAAATTTGATGGTAACCCCGTAAAGATTGGATGGTGATGCTGTAGATGTTTGATGGTAACGATGTAAAAATTAGGTGGTAACGATATAAATGTTGGATGGTGACGATGTAAGGATTGGATAGTAACGATGTAAAGAATGGAATATATGCACTCTGGGGCCAAGAACAAAAAAGCTGGGAAGAAGGGCTATTTCGGTCCCTGTGCCGCAGGCACTGGTGAGTGCCATAAGGGCGCCATCGGTAGCATTTAGCCGGTGGCTGAAGCGCACCGGGTACATTTATCATTCATAATTACTTCGCACCCCGTGCCGGGTGGTTAAGGAACTCGTGGGGGAAAGGTAGCGTATTTACTTCACACCCTCCCGCTAAGGCGGGATGGGAGATGAGGGATATTTATTTTACCCCTTTAGGCGAGAGGATGATATTGAAGCTCTGTTCGTCCTTGCCCTTGTCGATGGCTAAGGAGAATTCCAGGTAGAATTCGTGCATGTCTCGTTTCAGTCCGTAGCGCCGGTTGAGGAAGTCGCCGGCCCGGAAGTCATACTGGTCCGACAAGGACAGTTCCCACTTTTCCAGGGGCGAACAGGTCAGGTTAAGCCCATAAGTATCGGTCCGGTCCAGGATATAGTTACCGAAGACCGAGACGGTCCAGGTCGAGTAGGGTACGAAGGTGGTGTTGAAATACCAGACCTCGCCCTGATGGGTGTTGGTGTTGTATTGCCAGACGGTCCGGAACGAGAACGGGGCGGCCGGGGTGAGCAGGACGTCCAGATTCAGGTCCGAGATTTTCCGCTCCGGGACGTCAAGGTTTTCCACCGGCGGGATGGTCAGCGAGCTCATCGGGTAGAGGTAGTTGGAGGCCAGGCCGGTAATCGGCTTGGAGTAGCGCTCGATGGACAGACCGACATTCAGGAATTCATTGTAAACCCCGTTTTTCTCGGACTTGAAGCGGTTGCGGATTTCAAAGAACCATTCGCCCAGCTCGTCATAGTGGTCGGCGTTGTCGAAGTAATACAGGTCCGAGGACGGGACATTGACCGCGCTGTGGTTGGCATAGCGGATGTCGAGCGAAACGGTATGGACCGGCTTGGAGATGCCCAGCGGTTTTTCCTTGAGGTCAAAGGCGCGGGAGAACTGGGTGAAGACCCGGGCGCCTTCCGAGGCGATGAACCGGCTGGTGTAGTCGGCGTCCTGCGGGTTTTGGCTGTAGCCGGTGGCGCGGCCGGACACAAAGGGCGTGAATTTGATGAAGCCGACGTCCATCGGCGCGGACAGTTCGTTGAAGCTGTCAATCCGGTTGGCCTGGTAGCCGTTCCGCTCAGGCAGGTTATCCTGGGTCCGGCTGAGCGTGGAGAATTCCAGGGTTCCGGAATAATAGATTGACGGCAGTGAGCCGGAGAACCAGACCGGCTCGTTCATCAGGTATGCCTTGACCGAGGGCTGGTATTCGGTCTTGTCCTGGAAGGTGGTCATGGTCGGCTGGCCGACCAAAGTCAGGGCCTTGTTGTAGCGCAGGTAGCGCAGGTAAGCGTAGGATTCGGGCGGCTTTTCTTCCTTGGATTCCTTGTTGAAGTATTCCGGCAGGAAGTAGCGGTCCGAGAGGTAATAGAGTTCCACGTCGCCGCGCAGGTTGGGCGAGAAATCCTGCCGGTGGAATGCCTGGAACCGGCCGCGTTCCTCGTAGGTGACGGTGGCCATTTCCGCCGGCGTCTTGTAGAGCAGGGTGCTGTATTTCAGGCTCGGGTCCGGGCCTTTGTCGTTGATGTAATAGCTCTTGACGAAACCCTGGTAATTGTCCCAGCCGTATTCCAGTTTCGGCTCCGAGGCCAGGCCGCGCTTTTCGTAAACGTGCTCTTCCAGGGTCAGGTCGCCCCATAACTTGGTTTTGTAATAGCCGTCTCGGTCCTTGGCGATTTCACCTTTTTCATCGCGGACGTATCGGGTCAGGTTCATGCCCAGTTTCACGTCGGTGCTTTTGCCCAGGCTCTTGGACTTGGAATAGCGGGCGGTCCTGAAAATCGAGTCCTCGCCCAGGGTTTTCTTGTAATAGGGGATATAAAAAACCGGGATGCCGACGATATGAGGCACCAGGTGGTTGATAGTGATCTGTTTGCCGGATTCGTCCTTGATGAAGGTGACCTGGTGGGCCCAGAAATAATAATGGGGCTGGCCGTGCGGGCAGGAGGTGACCGAGGCGTTGCGGGCGACGATGGTGCTTTTGTTGATCTGATAGGCGATGTTGGCCCGGATGACCGCGGAGAGTTCCTGGCCGTCATGGCCTTTGGCCGTGGTCCGGATTTCCAGGTTGATGAGGATGCCGGTATCGTTGTTGAAGTTGTAATAAAAGCGGTCCGCGGACATCAGGTCGTTTTCGCTGATGACCTTGACGTTGCCTTCGGCGTAGACCTCGTCGAAGATGATATCCTTGTTGTGAGTGGCGCCATCGAACTTGGTTCTATTACGGGAAATCAGGGTGTCGGCCTTGAGTATCTTGCCGGCCTGGTAGAGTTCGACCTTGTTGGTGAAGACGGTAATCTGGACGCCGTCTTGCTTGCGGATTTCCATCTGGCCGTAGCGGACATAGGCCGCGGGTTCCGGCTTCTGGGATGCCGGTTCTTCGGCCTTGGGCGCCGGCGCCGGCGGTGGCTTGGGCGGAGGAGTCGCCGTGCCGTTCTTTTCCTGGGCCAGGGCCGTAAAGGGTGCGGTGAGGAACAATCCCAGGCAGAATATCAATAATAAGTTCACAACCGGTTTCATAGCAACTATCTTGATAATTTATAATCCGGCAAAGTCAAACAAAACCGCCCAAAACTTGACCCGGCACATACTTTGTATTATAAATGCGCTTTAAGGAAATAAAGTCCCCGCCACAAGGTGAGCGCGGGGTTGACCATATGCTCCCGTAGTTCAACTGGATAGAGCACTGGCCTCCGAAGCCAGGAGTACAGGTTCGAATCCTGTCGGGAGTAATACCCAGCTTTATGGCGTTTGGAGTTTGTTATGGCGGGATAACCCGCCGTAAACCGCTCGGTTAGGTTTTACCTGACCGGTGAGGTTAACGGTCATAATTTATCCTGACCGGAGGCGGTAGCTCTGAATGATTCGGGATAAAAGGCGCCCGGGGAATGAATCGCCTAATAAAATCAATATTTTCTTGATTTATGGGCGGATATATGTTAAGTTATATAATACATAATCCGGAATAACCCGATGCCAAGGAGGGTATTTTTATGGCTAATATCGTTGAATGTCCGATTTGCGATACCAAGTATGATATCACCTCGCTCAAGAACGGGATGAAGCTGAAATGCACCCGGTGCCACAAGGTGGTCGGCACCATCAGCGGCGGCGCATTGTTGCCGATTTTGGAGACGATCAAGGCGCCGATTATGCCGAAAAAAGCCCCGGTCAAAGTCGTGGCCGAAGATGAAGAGGGCGAATACGAAGAGGTCATCGTCCGGAAAAGAATCCACAAAGGCGGGGAACCAGAGACTCCCAAGGCGCCGAGAGAAATACCGCCGGCTATGCTGGTGCTGGCCGGAGTAACCGGGCTGGCCGCCATCGTGACGGTGGTTTATATCACCTTCATGCTCTACCAGCCGGAGAACATATTCAGGGCGCCGTCCCGGCACACGGCCAAAACCGCCGCGACCGACACCAACCCCGAGAAATAACGGACGGAAAGATGGGAAATGCTTTGTGGTTAAATCTCGGAGAGATGCTCAGGGTAAATTCCGCAAAATACCCCGATAAAACCGCATTCCAGGATAAATCCACGTCCCGGAGCTTTGCCCGGCTAAACCAGCGGGTCAACCGGCTGGCCCAGCTTCTGCTCGGGCTGGGCCTGAAAAAGGGCGATAAGGTTTCCTGTCTCCTGGAAAACTGCCTGGAGATTGTGGAGTTGTATCTGGCCTGCGCCAAGACCGGCATCGTCATAAATCCGATAAATTTCCGCCTGAGCGTTTCGGATGTGGCTTACATCATCAACAACGCGGACAGCCGGGCCATTTTCTGCCACGGCGAATTTACGCCGCTGGTCGAGTCAATCCGCGAGTCCCTGGCCCAGGTGAAACATTATTTTATCGTCCCCGGGCCGCCGGACGCCAACGCCACGCCGGTAAAGACGGGGAAACACTGGGCCGATTACGAGGCGTCAATAAATGATAAGCCGGATGTCGAGCCGGACTGCCAAGTGAAGCCGGAGGACATCTGGGTGCTTTTATACACCTCGGGCACCACCGGTCGGCCCAAGGGCGTCCTGCGCTCGCACGAGTCATACATCGCTTTCTATCTCATTAATGCCGGCGATTTCGGATTCACCCCGGACGATGTCTGCCTGAATGTCATGCCGCTCTGCCACGTTAACACCACCTTTTTTTCCTTTACCATCACCTACCTGGGTGGCAGCGTTTATGTCCATCCGGCCCGGCACTTTGACCCGGCGGATATCCTGCGGATTATCGAGAAGGAAAAGATAACCTTTATTTCGCTGATACCCACGCACTATCATCTGCTCCTGAACCTGCCCGAGGAGGTTCGCCGGAAATTCAATGTGGCCTCCATAAAGAAACTGCTCTGCTCGTCGGCGCCGGCCCGGGGCGATATCAAACAGCGGGTGATGGATTATTTTAAAGGCGTGGAGTTGTACGAGGGCTACGGCTCGACCGAGTCCGGCATTGTCACAACCCTCAGGCCCGGAGAGCAGATGTCCCGGGTCGGCTCAATCGGCCGCGAATCGTCGGGCACCGATTGCATCAAGTTGCTGGATAACCAGCGCCGGGAGGTGGCCGACGGCCAGGTGGGCGAATTGTATTCCCGCGGCCCGATGCTCTTTAGTGGTTATTACAAGCTGCCGGAAAAGACCAAGACGTCATTCTGCGGCGAATGGTTTTCGGCCGGCGATATGGCGCGCAAAGATGCGGACGGTTATTATTACCTGGTGGACCGCAAGGATAACCTGATTATTTCGGGCGGCGAGCATATCTATCCCTCGGAAGTGGAGGAAGTCCTGATGCGCCATCCCCAGGTATTCGAGGCCGCGGTCATCGGAGCCCCGGATGACAAGTGGGGCGAGAAGGTGATTGCCGTGGTGGCGCTGAAGGATAACGGCTCGGCCTGCGAATCCGATATTATCGAGTTCTGCCGCGACAAGATGGCGGCCTATAAGAAACCCAAGACGGTGAAATTGATTCCGGCCAAGGACATGCCCCGGACAGCCAGCGGCAAGATTCTGCACCGGGAATTGAGAAGGCTATTTTCCTGAGTTCTTTGGGGCTTTTTCCAATTCAGCGATACGCTTTTTCAGCTCCGCATTTTCCTCTTTAAGCTTGTTGATAGTGCTATTCAATTTGGTGTTTTCCCCGACGGAGTTCCGCAGGGCGCTTTCTAATTCCCGGACGCGCCTTTTCGAGTCCTCAGTATCCCTTTTCATAGAATTGACGGTGGCATCTGATTTGGCACAATCCTCTTTTAACTGCTTGTTTTTCTGGGCCAGTTCTTCCTTTTCCTTTAAGGCGGCCTCTTTTTCCTGGGTGGCGCCGTCGGCCTGGGCTTTTAATCTGGACAGCTCATCCTGAAGTTCTTTTATCTTGGCCAGCAATCCCGGCACCTTGTCGGCCTCCTTGCCGGATTTTTCCAGGTTGGCCCGCACCTCTTCCAGTTCCTTCTCGGTTCTGGTCAGCCGCTCCTGCAACAGCTTTGTTTTGTTGTCGCACCCGGCCGAGATTAATCCGGCCAGCAGCATGGCGCAAGTCAAAACAATCAATATGTTTCTCATGACACCTCCTCTTACTGCCCGTTTGAACTAAGAGAATTACGGGCAGTTATCCCGGCAATATTTGTCGGGACAATCCCTTATATTACTTCGCCGCGGCCTGTAATTTATTGACCCGGTCGCTGACGTCGCGGTAGTTGATATCCACCTCCATTATCTTCTTGTATTCGGAGATGGCCTGTTCGCGGTTCTGGTTGTATTCATAGGCCAGGCCCAGGTTATATCTGACGGCCTTGGTGTAGTCGTTGGTCAGGACCCCGCTGTCCAGTGCCTTGGTGAATTGCCCGATGGCCATGTCATAGAGTTTCTTGGCGATGAAACACAGCCCCAGGTAGTTCAGCGAATCGGTTCGGAGTTTATGGTCGCGCAGGGACGCCTGGAATTCCGCCACCGCCTCGTCAAACATCTTAGTGTCGTAAAACGCCCGGCCCAGCTGGTAACGGTAAATCAGGTTGGTCGGATACAGTTGCACCCGCTGGCGGTATTCCTCTATCCGGAAGGTATTCTTTTCCTGCTGGGCCTTGGCCAGGGATTCCTTGAGCGGCTGGCTGCCCGGCTCGGATTTCAGTTTGTGTTGGAGGTCCCGGATTCGTTCATCAAATAATTGCACCTTGATATCGCCGATTTTCATGGCCAGCGATCCGTCGGACGGGGTTAATTTCAGGGCCTGCTCGTAAGTGGCCAGCGCGCCGGTAAAATTCTTTTGCCGGGACTGGAGTTCCCCGATTTTCTTCAGGAAGCGCACATTGTCGGGATTTTGCGGGTTCTGGCCAACAATGCCTTTGAGGCGGCTGATTTCCTGGGGAACGTCGCTGTCCTTGACAAACTGGGTTTCTTTTTCCAGTTCCTGGGCGTTCTTGGTGTCCTTGACGATGTCGCGCGATGACTTGGCCGTGGACCAGCCGCCTTCGTTCAGGGTGGTCAGCGCGGCCAGGTCTTTCAATGCCCGGGTGGTCTGTAAGTCGGAAGGCTTCAGGGATGACGCCATCTGGTAAAAATGCACGGCTTTCTTGATGTCGTTCTTGAGCCGGTAGAGTTCGCCCAGTGATTTCACCGCCTTGACGTCGCGCGGATTCAGGGCCACCAGCGCCTCGAATTCCTCTATGGCACTGTCCGTGTAATTCAGGTTCTCCAGGGCCGTGCCGACAATCAGCCGGCCCCAAACGCTGTATGGATTCCGGCTCAGGAATTCCTCGCCCGCCGTCAAGACCTGCCCGTATTTCTTTAACAGGGAAAACAGGTAAATCTTGATGACCGGTATAAGTCCGGTGATAAAAGCCAGGTACGGCGACGGGATGGTTTTCTGGATTTCGCACTTGCCCACCAGGCTGGCCCGCAGGATTTTACGGGCCTGGGCGTTGGAAGGGTTAAATTCCAGTATCTGCCCGGCCAGGTCTACGGCATAATCATAATTGCGCTTGTCCAGCGCCTCCTGGGCTTTGGCTGATAACTTGTCGGTGTCTACCATATTGCGCTGATTTTATACTAAAACCGCGGAAGTGGTCAAGAAAAATTGACCTTTACCCTATGGCAATGTAAAATGGGCATTCTATGAAAATACTGACTTATCCTAATCCGTCGTTAAAGAGGAAATCCACATCCATCAAGGTCTTTAACAAGGAGCTGGCCAAGATTGCCAAGGAGATGTTCCAGTTTATGTATAAGCTCAACGGTGTGGGTCTGGCCGCCACCCAAGTCGGGCTGCCCTACAGCATTGCGGTCATCAACCCCACCCGGCAGCCTGCTGATGAAATCGTCCTGATTAATCCGCGCTTTACCAAGACCGGTCCGGGAACCATCAACGAAGAAGAAGGTTGCCTGAGCGTGCCGGGGATTTCCGCCCGGGTAAAACGATTCACCGCGGTTACCTGCGAATATCACAATCTCAAGGGAGAAAAGGCCGTCCTGGAAGCCCGCGACCTTTTAGCCCGCATCCTCCAGCACGAAATCGACCACCTCAACGGCGTGCTTTTTATTGACCGGCTGGGTGAAGATGAGCGGAAGATACTCTTAAATAAGAGCCCGGCAAAAACCAAGAATGAAAGTATTTAATAATTTCAGAGCCGCCAGGGCGCTCAAACGACCGGTCCTGACCTGGGGCGTATTTGACGGCGTGCACCGCGGCCACCGGGAACTCATTGATTCGGTTCTCCGATGGGCCAGAAGGATGGGTTCAGATTCCCTAGTCATAACTTTTAACAACCATCCAGCCCGGGTGCTCAATCTCCACGATGACCCGCTTTTTATTACCTCGTTGGCCCACCGGTTGCTCCTGCTGGAAAAGCTAGGCGTAGGCGCGACTCTGGTATTGAATTTCACCCGCAAGCTAAGTCGATTGACGGCTGAGGATTTCGTCAACAAGATGATTAAGGCGCTCAAGCCGGCCGGCGTGGTCATGACCGACAACATCTCCTTCGGCCGGAACCGGGCCGGCAATATCCGAACCCTTAAAGAAATTCTTGACCGCCATAATATTCCCTTAAAGATAATCAAGACCCTGAAATACAAAAATCGGATAATCAGCAGCAGTTTGATTCGCCGGGCCATAAAAGAGGGTGACCTGGTAACCGCGCAAAAGATGCTGGACCGGCCGGTGGCCATACTCGGCACCGTGGTGCACGGCGCGGGCCGGGGCCGGAAGCTGGGATTCCCGACTGCAAATCTCGACCCGCATCACGAGATACTCCCCAGGCGCGGGGTCTATATCGCCCGGGCGGTTTGTATGAAGGGCTGTAAATTCAGCGCGCCTTTTAAGGCACTGGTTAATGTCGGTATAAAACCCACGTTCAGCAAAAGCACCGGCCATCCCGAAGAGGATATCGAGGTCTTCCTGCTGAACTATGACGTTCGAAAGCACGGCTCGCTCTACGGCAGGGATGTCCTGGTAGAGATTATTGCTTATCTAAGGGATGAGCGAAGGTTCCCTTCGCCTCAAGCCCTTATCAATCAAATTCGGAAAGACCTGGTCATAGCCAGAAAATAGAATATAGAAACCCGGACCGGATGAAAGCGGAACCCTAATCACTATGGTAAAAATCATTTATTACCAGTTTAAATACTGGCTGCCGGTTTATGTGTATGCCTTTGCCATATTTTTATCATCTCATCAGGCCAGGCTGGAAATGCCGATAAGGATTATCGGCATCGACAAAATAGTTCATTTTATCGCGTATGGAGTGTTGGCCGGATTGACGTACCGGGCGTGCCGCAAATCCCAGAAGATGGTTGTATTCCGAAAGGCGTATTTTATCAGCATGGTATGTTCAATCCTCTACGGTTTTTCCGATGAATTTCATCAGTTCTATATACCGGGTCGGCAGACAAGCGAATGGGATTTTATTGCCGATGCGCTGGGCGCAATAGTTGCTATTGTCATTATCTTGAAATTTACTTCGGGCCGGATCAAGCAATCTATCCTCTAAACCCTGAGGCGACAGTGGAGGTTCAAAGGTGTCCAGTTATAGAGCCGCATCCTATCCCTGATACTTATTACATAAATGCTTGCTGTTTTTTACCACTGGTTCCCGGCCTGCGATGCATTTGACTATGACGGTTTTAATCCGGCTGACGTCCCGGAAGATGCCCATAATGACGGGCCGTCCGTCCAACTCCATGACATTCGCCGTAGTGAAGACCGGGATAATCTGACCGTCTTTCCTGATGACCCGGGCCGGGATAAAATCAAGCTCTTTTCCGTGTATCAGCCGTCGGTGGAAACGGTTTATGTAATACTGGCGCTGCTTGGGCGGATGGAGGTGGGTGTGGTGCATACCGATGATTTCCCGGCGCGTCCGGCCTGTCAGCTGCTCGGCTTTATCATTGCAGTCAATAATCTCGCCGGTTTTGGCATCAGCTACGAAGATGGCGTCCGAGGCGTTTCTGAAAAGCTTTTTGTAACGCTGTTCGGATTCAGCCAGGAATTTTCGGGTCCGGATTATTTCCTGCGTGCTCATCCGCTTGACTTTTTCCAGGCGCAATTCCTTTATCAGGTAGTAAATTCGTTCGGCTGGAGTGCCTTTGGCTACCTCGTAAACCAGATGGTCGTCCACGTCCAGTATTTTGGCCAGGCTGACCAGGCGCTCAATCCGGGGTACCGGGTAATGCATATTCTTAAGTTCAGAGAAGTTTTTGCAGTCCATGCCCCAGCGTTTGGCAATGGTCGTGTCGGTGATTTTGTCGCCTAGGATTAAGCGGATGAAACGATATAGATTGGAAACCTGCCGAGATGTATTCTTCTTCATGCTCGTTGATGCTCACTTTCTTCTCAGGTAATGCGTATATATCGGAAGAAATGCGCCGGGAGTTAAACAGAAATGATAAAATATTGCTGCGGGCGCTGCCTTTTAAGGGTTTTCGTTTTGGCGCGCTTGGTGCCGCATAAATTCGAATAAGTTCCGGGCCGAATCGGGAAGCGGACGGCCAAATCGATCTTTGAGTTCCCGCTCTATGGCTGATATTTCTCTGGCGCTCTCGGCCAGAGATAGTCTCCGGTAGATATTGAGACGTTCGGTTTCGAGGGTTACATACTCGGCCGGAATATAGGTCTCGATTTCAGGATTGACATCCATAGCCGGGATGATTGTTTCGCTAGCGTAGTCATTGCGGTGTTCGGGGGCGGCCGTGGCTATGGCTTTACTGATATCCGGGATTTGGCTCTGTGCCGCTGTGGTTGATTTTCTGCCCTTGAGTTGCTTGACAGCCTGTTCGATGAGTTTGCAGTATAGTTCATAACCTACCGCGGCGATGTGTCCGTGCTGTTCCTTGCCTAGGATATTACCGATGCCCCGGATTTCCATATCGCGCATGGCAATCTTGAATCCGGCACCCAGCTCGTTGAATTCCTCTATGGCCTTCAGGCGTTTGGCCGCATCGGTGTTGATGATGTTATGTTCAGTCACCAGGAAATAGGCGTAGGCCTGGTATTTGTAGCGGCCGACCCGGCCCCGTAATTGATGCAGGTCACTCAACCCGAAGTCATCCGCATTGTTGATGAAGATGGTATTGACCCGGGGGATGTCCAGGCCGGATTCAATGATGTTGGTCGAGACCAAAATGTCGTATTTGCCGTCCACGAAATCGCGCATTTTCTGTTCCAACTCGGCTCCGGGCATCTGACCGTGCGCAATGACGATCCGGTCTTTGACTTCCGGGCAAACCTTTTTCAGCCGGTTCGCCACATTTTCAATATCATAGATGCGGTTATGGACGAAGTATATCTGGCCTTTGCGCTGGAGTTCCCGGTGGATGGCGTCTTTGATGGTATTATTGTCGAATCTGGCCACAATGGTTCGAATGGACTGGCGGTCCTTGGGCGGGGTGGTCATGGTGGAGATTTCCCGCAAGCCGGAGAGGGATAGATGCAGAGTGCGCGGGATGGGAGTGGCTGAGAGTGTCAGGACGTCCACGCTGGCTTTTATCTTCTTAAAATATTCCTTGTGCTCTACGCCGAAGCGTTGCTCCTCGTCGATGACCACCAGGCCTAGGTCCTTAAATTTGACGTCGCCCTGGATAAGCCGGTGTGTGCCAATGATGATATCTATTTTTCCTTCGGCCAGACGTTTGAGGATGTCTCGTTGCTCGGCTTCGCTCCGGAATCGGCTGATGACTTCTATATTAACCGGGTAATCAGCCATGCGTTCGGAGAATGTCCGGTAATGTTGCTGGGCCAAAATAGTGGTTGGGGCGATGACCGCCACCTGTTTCTCGGACATGCAAACCTTGAAGGCGGTCCGGATGGCCAACTCAGTCTTGCCATAGCCGACGTCGCCGCAAATCAGCCGGTCCATGGGGCGGGCGGATTCCATATCGTCTTTGAGCGCCTGAGTGATGGCGGTCTGGTCCGGGGTTTCTTCGTAAGGGAACGAGTTCTCGAATTCTTTTTGCCAGTCGTTATCCAGCGGATAGGCAAAGCCCGGGTGTTTTATCCGGAGCGCTTGGATATAAAGCAGTTCCTGGGCCAACTTCTTGATGGCGTTCTTAACCCGCTCCCGGCGGGTTAGCCAGTTGGCGGTGCCGATTTTGTCCACTTTGATGGCCCGGCGTTCGCCAGCCCAGTATTTGCTGACCAGCCCGATTTGGGTGATGGGCACATAGATGAGAGATTTGTCCTGGTATTCCAGGGAGAGATATTCGGAGTTGTAAAGCCGTTTCAGGCCGAGATATCGGCCGATGCCATGCGCCAGATGGACTGCGAAGTCGCCTCTCTGTAATTCCCAGAACGCCTCGGTGGTCCTGGCCCGGGAAGGTGCGACGGCCTTGGGTTGGCGGAGCAGGCGGTAGCGGTTGAATAATTCCCGGTGGCTGATAAAGGCGATATCCTCGTCCTTGTCATAAAAACCTTCATTGAGCCGGCCTTGGAGAAACCGGATTTTATTTGAATAAGGAAAGCTATTTGAGGTCAGTAATTCCTTGAGATGAGATTCTTCGGCTTTGTTCTGAGACACGATGTAGATATTTTTGATTTGGCTTGCCAGGTTACCGAGTTCCCTGAGGATGTTGGTAAATCCGCTGCCGAAGCGCTGGATCGATTCGATATTGAGATTGACGCCTTCAGCGGATGCAATGGGGATTTTGTACAGGAAGAGTTTGGGATATTTTTGGATGCGCCGGTTAAAGATTTCTTTGTTATCATCGACCGGGCGGTCTATAAAGACGATGACAGTATCGGGTGGAAAATAATTAAGGAGCGGCAGCTCTTTCTTGTCAGCTGGGGTAATCAGGCCTTGGGTCAGATATAAATCCACGTGCTCCATCGTTTTGATAGAGAGTTGGGTAGTCATATCAAAGAACCGGATGGATTCAATGAGGTTAGCATCCCATTCAATGCGCACCGGCTCTTGGCTGCCGAAAGGAAAGATGTCAATAATTCCGCCCCGAATGCTGATTTCGCCAACGCTGTGGACCGCGTCCAGAGTCTTTTCGTAGCCGTTGGCCAGGAGTTTTTCTATGAACTCGTTGCGTTCAATGGATTGGCTGGCCTTCAGGACGATGAGCGAGCCGTCCAGTTGCTTGCGGTCTGGAAAGGCGGCCAGCAAAGTGGTTTTTGGTACAATGGTGATTTTAGGGGTCTGGGTTATCAGGCTATTTAGGAACAGGATTTTATCCTGGATAGCTTGAGGTCCGGCATCGTTTTCAGTGGACGGGGCCAGAAACAGGGTCGGAGGTTTGGAGTTGATACTTAAGAAGACAGACAGGTCATCCAGGCCAAAGTCAGACTCCTCGTCCTCAGTGATGATGAGGATATCTTTCTTGGTGGTTTGGTAAAGTTTAGCGACAAGGTATAGAGACGCGCTGCCCCATAATCCGCCGATGCGTGATTCTTTATTTTTGGCTAAATCAGAAATAACGGATTGGAGAAGCATGATAACCTAATGAGTTAACCCCAGTTGTTCCAGTGCCATTTTGGCGGCCAGTTGCTCGGCTGATTTCTTGTCATTGCCGATGCCCGGTCCGAATGCTTGCTGGCCGTCGCCTTGAGATTTGGCGGGCAGACAGGCCATAACCTCAAAAGTAGGTTTGTGTTTGGGTCCAGACTGTTTGATAACCCGGTAACTGGGTACTCGGGCGAAGCGACGTTGGCTATAATCTTGTAGAATGGCCTTGTAATTAGAGTGCAGAGCGGTTTCTTCGCCGGATGCGATATCTTCGGCGAACATTTTGGCAATGACTTTGACAGCATCTTTGTAACCGCTCTCCAGGAATATAGCGCCGAACACCGCTTCCATGGCGTTAGCTAAAACCGAAACCGGCAAGGCGTGGCCTTTAATACCCTTGCCCACGATAATCAGTTTGTCCAGTCCGATAGCCAGGCATTTTTGGGCTAGGCTTTCACGGCTGACGATATTGGATTTAATTACGCTCATTTTGCCTTCGTTCATTTGGGGGAATTGGGCGTAGAGGATTTCCGAGATAACCAGTCCGAGCACCGCGTCGCCCAGGAATTCTAGCCGTTCGTTGATATGGGGCATATCTGGTGATTTTTTAGCCTCATCGCTTTCCTCGCGGGCTGAGGAGTGGGTCAGGGCCTGATGGAGCAGTTCCTTTTTGCTGAAGCCATAGCCCGTGCATTTCTTCACGGCCTGGCGCAATTCGCTCCGTAAGATGCTTTTCTTATCTTTTTTCCAAAACAACATATTCATTATAAATAGCAAAATGATAAATAAATCTCAAATAAAATGAGCTGGAATAGGGGTTTATTCGTTTATATATATGGAGAATCCAATGAGTTAGCGGTACAATTAGATAGGAGGTGATTTATGACCAGGACAAAAGCATATCAGGCCCAAGAGGCTAATATGGAGCTCAATATGACCCCGATGATTGATGTCATATTCCAGCTGATTATCTTCTTTATGTGTTCAATACATTTTAAGTCACTGGAGGGTAAGTTGTATGCTTATTTGCCACCAGAAGGAAGAATCCCCTCCCAGGTTTTTATTCCACCTATTCCCGAAGTGCGTATTAGACTGGTGTATTCAGAGGAATCACCGATTTTAGCCCGGGTTAAATTAGGCGAAATAGATTTCAAGGATTGGAATTCATTGGAGCGGCATCTCAAGGACCTGGCGCCTAATTTGGTTTCGCCGGATGGACTGGATGTGATTCCGGTCAAAATAGATGCTGATGGTAATGTACCGGCTCAAGCCGTGGTCAGTGTGCTTGATATCTGTAAGAAAGCCGGGGTGCAAAAAACCGAGTTTGCGGCCAAGGCCTCACCGGGTCAGTCGGCAAAATAGAGCTTAGAACATCCTCATCTGTAGCGGGTTTGGCTCGGAGGCGAGATAGGTGATTTTTTTATCCTCCTTAATAAGAGACGTTTGTGCTTTACTTTTTAATGGAATCGGAGGAGTATCGTTCGAGCCGTTTGAGTTGTTGTAATTTGGGGTTTCAAATATGGATATCTTGCCAAATACGCCATCATAGCCCGGTATAATATTTAATTTCTTCTCGCGAACCAGCCGGACCGCCTCGGCAATTCTGGGCGGGGCAAAGGAATTCAATTCATCCAACGGGATGTCCAATAGGATATTAAATTCGTTCTTTCCCTGGGTAATAAGTTTGTGATATGCTTCCAGGACGGAATTTGACGAAACGCCCATGTTTAAGGCGTCCGCGACAATTTCCTCCAGCGGAATAAGATATTTATTAGGGATGGCATTAGGCGGTACAAAATTATCCGGCCGGTCAGCCAGATCCTCAACCCGGTGGCAGACCCCGATGGTCAGTTTCTTCTTGCAAACCGGGCAGAGGTCATTATTCTTCTTACTCTCAGCCGGAGCCAGGATGACGTTGCAAGCGCGATGGCCGTCGTAGTGGTACTTGCCTTCCTCGGGAAAGAATTCTATGGTGTAGAGTAATTTCTTGGCATCCTTGGTCTTGAGTGCATTGATAATGTCCGAATAGGACATTTCGCAGTCAAAGGCATTAGCCTCCCGTCCTATTTTCCTGGGCGAGTGGGCGTCGGAATTTGATATCAGGGTAATTTTATCCAGTGCCGAAAGACGCCAGTTCATCGGCGGGTCGGATGACAACCCGGTTTCAATACAATAGATATTTTGGGTTTGGTCGCCGAAGCACTCTTCAATGGAATCAAATCCCGAAGACGAGCCGAAGACGGAAAACCAGGGCGTCCAGGCATGCGCCGGTACAATGAAACATTTGGGAGAGATATCCAAAACCAGCTTTACCATATCTTTTACCGGTGTGCCGAAGATGGGCCGTCCGTCAGAAGAAACGTTACCGATTCTGGCTAATTTAGTATTGAGTTTACCGGCCGTTTCCAGGTCAGGGGCGAAAATGAGTATATGAATCCGGTGGCTTTTACCGTTCTGGCTGTAAATATGCGAGGTCTCGGCGGTCAGGATGAATCTAGTGGGCGAGTCGCCTTTTTTCAAGCGGTATAAACCTTCTTCAGCTGGTTTCAGGCGCAGGCGCAACTCGGCGAAATAATTGGGATGGGTGAAATCGCCAGTGCCCATCAGGTTGATACCCTTGATAGCCGCCCAGCGGGCCAGGTTTTCCACATCCATATCCTTGCTGGTGGCCCGGCTGTATTTTGAATGGACATGAAAGTCCGCTATAAATTTCATATAGAATTAAATAAGGCCGAAACAAATGAACATTTATAATATAACAATAAAGCTTTATTAAATCAAGAAGAAAATTATAATAAATGGAAATATTTTTATGAAGAGCCTTATTGCCTTTCTCATTATTCTGTTTTTAATTAGCTTAGCCGGAGTTGTCTGGGGGATCTATGAGTTTCAAACCGCTCAGGGACTGAAGACATCCCAAACCTTGGCTCTTATCAGGTCATATTTGATCGATCGTAAGCCGAAAGGACCGGCTAAAAAGCCGTTCATTGCGAAAAAACCGCCTGAGAATAAGCCGGAAGAGACGCCAGAAGCAACCAAACCGCCGGAAAAGCCCATTCTTGAAGAGGCGCCGTCAATCACGCCGATTGTAGAAGTGCCGGTTACGCCGACTAAGGTGGAGTTACGCCGGACGCCCAAGCCGGAAAAGCCTAAAGTTAAAACCGAGGCGCAGGAAGCAGTCGTGGACGGTAATAAATATTATGACCAGGGAATCATCCATCTTCAGAACACTTTTAAGAAGGACGAAACTTTTGATAAAGAGAATGATTTAGCGGTAGAAAAATTCAGGCAGGCAATGGTTAAATATCTTGAAGCTGAAAAGATAGACCCTGATAGTTTATGGCTCAGGGGTAGAATCAAAGACACCAACGGGAATCTGATTACCTGCCGAAGGCAAGCCAGACGGAAATAATTATGATGGAAACTGAACAGGCTAAAACCGACGCCGTAAGCGGATCCGGAACATTTGACGAGAAAGCCGCTATTGCCAGGGTCCAAAAAGGCGATAAGGAGGCATTTTCCGGGATAGTCAAGCAATACCAGAACCGCTTATATAACACAATCTACCGGATGATCAGCTCTGCCGAGGATGCCTTTGATATCTGCCAGGAGGTTTTTCTTAAGGCATTCCGGAATATCAAATCGTTTCGGGGCGACTCGGCATTCCTAACATATCTTTATCGGATTGCTTTTAATGAAAGCGTTATGTATAGAAACAAGCGTAAAAGGATGATAGCCGTAGATTTCAAATCCAATCCTCATTGCCTGATCGGGCTAAATATTGCTAATAACAATTCCAATCATATTGAGAAAATCCAAACCGAGGATTCGAATAAATATGTCCAAAACGCCCTGAATTCTTTAGACCCGGATTTGAGAGAGGTCGTGGTACTAAAAGATGTCGATGATTTTTCCTATGCCGAGATAGCTCAGGCATTGAATATCTCGGTTTCTACAGTCCGGACTAACCTGGAAAAAGGCAGGGTGATTCTGAGGGGGAAATTGAAAGATTTATTATAAAATAATTTTTATTAACAAATAGTCGTTGGGTGGTTGTCTAATATAATGGAGCAAGTATATGAAATGCGATGAAATCAAGACATTACTGAACCCTTACGTAGATAGGGAGCTCTCTGCGACAGATTCAGACCGGTTAACGAAGCATCTGGAGGAATGTCCAGTTTGCGCTAAAGATGTTGTCGAGTTGAAGAAAGTCAAGGAGATGCTGCGCAAGTTGCCGGTTTTATCTGTTCCGTCCGGATTGCTGGAGGGGGTGAGGGACAACTTGGCGCGCCCTAATAATGAGAGGCTGAAAACAGTCAGCCTATTCTGGCGTTACCGCTGGCTGGCGGCTTCTTTGGCCTCGGCCGCCGCAGTTGTTCTGGTTATGATTATGGTAATTCCTTCACCCAGGAAGGTCGAGATGGAAAGCCCGGTGATGGCTACTATCGAAAAGTCGAAGGCCGCGCCTGAAACAGCCGTGATGGCAAAGGTACCTCCGGCTGATATCGTCACGTCCCAGCCCATCTTTTTCACCCAGCAGGTAAATATTTCTACCCGGAATGTAAACGACACTTTGGATAAGGTTTATTACGTGGCCCTGCTTGAAAGGGCGGTGAAAAAAGTAGAGAACGAAAAGGAAGGGAAGACGGACGGCGCGGCAAACAAGGATAGCGGTACCAGCGCTATGTTAGAGGCAGAAGACAGGGATTTGCTGGTAAAAGCACAGAATCAGCGGCAAACAATGTCTAATGCCGCGGTTTTTTTCCGGTCACGCACGCAGATTGAGCCGTCGTTTGTCCAGCGCCGGGAGGATAACAAACGACAGACCGTGAAGATTACCGTGCCATTGAGCCAGAAAGACAAATTCCTCCGTAATCTAAAGGACAGCATTTCCGATAAGATAGTCCTTTCCGAGATGCAGGCGGTTACGCCGGATAAAATAACCGCTGGTTACCTGGCCGATGCCGGGAAGTCAGTGACCGAGGACAAAGAGACGGCTAGGGAAAAATATGAGTATGATAAAATGGCCCGGGGTGGAGGGGAAAAGCGCGTAGAAAAGCAGGCCGGGAAAAACAAGGACGATGCTGGAGAATCAAAGAAGGCGCAAGGCAAGGCGGAAGAGGAAACAAAGACCCCAGAGAAGGACCGGGTTGAAAAACCAGGCGCGCCTGCAACGGAAAAACCAGCAGAACAGCCAAGACCTAAGCCAGTAGCTACCGTCGGTGCACCGCCGGCTACTCCGGCAACAAGCATGAAATCTTCCGGAACTCCTCCGCCGGCGAGCCCTTTAGCGCCCCCGCCTCCTTCGGCAGAGGGCTTCGGGCAAGCCGTTCAGGTGCAGACCGATGAGATTGCCAAGGACAGTAAATCTATGAAGCAAGGTCTTTCGGGCGATATGAGAAACGAGGCCGGCCAAATTGCCCAGGCGCCGGAAGAAGAGATGGTCGAATTCATTATCGTGATTGAACAGGTCGCCGTCGAAGCCAAATAAGTTCGGACACACATTTTCTGAATAAAATATAATTTTCATCCGCAAATCCGCATAGCAGGATTGTCTAATATATCAGCACAGAGCGAAGAGCATGGCGCATAAAAACTTTAACCATGCGCTGAACGCTCTTCGCCGGATAGGAGGTGCGATATGTTAAGGAAGATGGTTGTTTTAGGAGCCCTGGCATTGATGATAATGCTGGGCTGGAACGCCGTGGCCAATGCCTGCGGGGTGATTGTCATAGACGACAGGCAACCCAGGCCAATCCCGAATGTCAATATCTCGGTCAAGAACACTTCGCTGGACATTAAGATAGAAGACCAGGTGGCCGTGGCAACCGTGGACGAGATATTCCATAATTCCAATCCTCATCAGCTGGAAGGCACGTTTATCCTGCCTATACTGCCCGAGACCGCGGTGCAGGACCTGGCCCTTTGGATTAACGGCAAGGAATCCAAAGGCGAATTGCTGGACAAGGACAAGGCGCTGCAGTATTACCAGGAAACGGTCCGCCGGATGGTAGACCCGGCGCTCCTGGAATACGCCGGCTACGGACTGCTCAAACTCCGGGTGTTTCCCATCCCGGGCGCTAACCAGGATCTGGGCGTCGGGCCGGGCAATGTCAGGATTAAATACACCTATACCTACCGCCTGCCTATGGATAACGGGCTGTGCGAATTCAGGCATCCCTGGGGCACCAATAAATTCTCGTCCGCGGCGATTGACTCGGCGGTCATCAAGGTTTCCCTCAAATCCGCTATTCCCATCAGGACGGTTTATTCGCCGACCTATCCTGATATCGCCATCAGCCGCCGGGACGACCGCAATATCCTGATCAGCTTTGAGCAGACCAAAATGAAACCGGACAAGGATTTTGTCCTCTACTATTCATTATCAGACAAGCAGTTCGGGGTGAACCTGCTAACATATAAGAAGGCCTCGGCGGACGGATTCTTTATGATGTTCCTGTCGCCCAAATACGACCTCAAGGATTCAGAGGTGGTTAAAAAGGATGTCATATTCGTCCTGGACACCTCCGGTTCGATGAAGGATGCCAACAAGATAGAACAGGCCAAGAAGGCGCTGGAGTTCTGCATTCGGTCCTTGCGCAAGGAAGATCGGTTCAACCTGATAACCTTCAGCGCGGACGTGCGTCCGTTCAAGGATGCCCTGCAGGAGGTCACTCCGGCCGCCCAAGATGAGGCAATAAAATGGGTCCGGGATATTGAGGCCCGGGGCGGGACCAATATTGACGACGCCCTCCAGAATGCGCTGGGCATGGTCGACGGAGCCTCCAAGCGGCCCTGTATGGTGGTCTTCCTGACCGACGGCATGCCGACTATCGGCGAGCAGAACACGGATAAAATTCTCAAAAACCTCGCCGCCAAGAATACCTCCAATACCCGCATCTTCAGCTTCGGCGTGGGCTATGACATCAACACCCACCTGCTGGACAAGATATCCGAGGCCAACAAAGGCGCCCGGGAATATATTACTCCGGACGAAAATATCGAGGTCAAGGTCTCCGGCTTCTACGACAAGATTGCTTATCCGGTCCTGGCGGACGTGAAACTGGAGGTGTCGGGCATAGAGATTTACGACCGCTATCCCAAGGCGCTGCCGGATGTTTTCCGGGGCAGCCAGCTGACCATCTTCGGCCGATACAAGGACAACGGCAATAAACTGATTACGCTTTCCGGACTGGTCAATAACGAACCGCGCAAGTTTGAATACGAGGCGACCTTCTGTTCGGGCAGCGAGGCCATGGATTTCATCCCCCGGCTCTGGGCCGTTACCAAGATTGGCTATCTGCTGGACGAAATCCTCCTCAGGGGCGAGAATAAGGAGGTCAGGGAAGAGATAATCAAGCTGGCCAAGGAATACGGAATTCTCACGCCTTACACCTCCTGGCTGGTGTTGGAGGATTATCGCCTACGGGTTGCCGCATTGCCGCCCGGAGCGCCGCCACCGCCGCCATCTGCGCCGATGGACGCCTTAAAGCGGGGTGGAGGCGCCATGGAGAGTGAGGTCAAGGAAAAGTCTGATGGAGCCGACAAGATAAGCGGCGCGCCTGCGGTCAGCAATCGTGTAGCAAACCAAAGATTGCAACAAGGCGATTATGACCAGAAGAAGGAGGGCGGTAAGCTGGGCGATACGGTGCGCAACAATGTTCGCCAGCAGGCCGACCGGACCTTCTACCAGGGGAACGACAATGTCTGGTATGATTCGGCCTATGACCCCAAGGATGCCAAGAAGATAACCGAGATAAAGTTCATGAGCGACGAATACCTCGAACTGATAAAGAAAGAGCCGCGCCTGGCCCGGTATCTTGCGGTCGGCCAGAATGTCCTGGTCTGCTGGAACGACAAGATATATCAGGTGAGGTAACAAATAAACATCCCGATGAATATCGGGAGAAGGAGGTAATTATGAAAACCCTGAAACTGTTAACGGCGGTCTGGGTGCTGGCTTTATTAGCCGGTTGCAACCAAACCCGGAACACAACACCAGGGACGCCCAAGGTCGAATCGGTTAAAACCCAGATAGAAACGCCAGAGTCGGACCAGACCCAGGCGGAAACGCCCCGGAAGCATATGGACCTGGTTTTTGCCATAGATGTTTCCGGCAGTATGGAGCATATCATCGCGGCTACCCAGCAGAAAGTCTGGGCTATAGTCAACGAGATGCTCAAGTCCAGGCCCATGCCGACGCTGCGGGTTGGTCTGATTGCCTATCGGGGCGAAAGCGAAGAATGTTATGGCGGAACCGGATTCAAGGTTTGGGACCTGACCGAAGACCTTGACCAGGCCTATGGAAACCTGATGGCGCTCAGGACCGACGGCGGCAGCACGGAATGCGTGGGACGAGCAATTTATGAAGCCAGCCATAGCATCAGCTGGCAAAAGACAGACGAGACCCTGAAGGTTTTGTTTGTCTTGGGCAACGAGCCGGCCAATCAGGACCGGAATAAGGAAAAATACGGCTATCAGGTTACCGCTTCGGCGGCAATCAGGAACGGCATCCAGATTAATACGGTTTACTGCTCCAGCCACGAGCCGGCCACGCCGGAATGGGCCGAGATTTCCCGTCTGGCTGATGGGAGCTTCCTGACGGTCGGACTGGAAGGTAGGATTGCCGCAGTTTCCACGCCGATGGATAAGGAATTAGCCGACCTGCAGCGGAAACTTATCGGGACGAATGTAGCCTACGGTGGTCAGGCCGGATTAAAAATGGTGTCCGAGTTGAATAAGGCGGAGAGCGCCGCGGCCTGCGCGCCCCAATCTGTCCAGGCCGACCGTTCTATTGCGCTGGCAAACCAGAAAAGCGGGCGCATCGGAACCTGGGACCTGCTGGACGCTGTAAATGAGAAACGGGTCAAACTGGAGGAACTCAAGGATGAGGAATTACCCGAGGAGATGCGGAAAATAACGCCGGAAAAGCGCCGGGAATACCTGGAGACAAAGCAGAAAGACCGCGCGGAAATAGTCAAAAAGATACAGGATTTGTCCAGGGCGCGCGATGAATATATCCAGACGGAAATAAAGAAGCAAAACCTTGACAAAAATACGGTAGACCAGATAATTCTTAATACATTAAGACAACAAGCCGAGAAAAAGGGATTTAAGTTCCAATAAATGAATATTCCGATGTTCACCCGGCCCGTAAATTACGGGCTGGGTTTATCGGGATAACTTGCTGGGACTAAGCGAAGCGTGACTTCGAGCACCCTGAAAGATTTCGGGGCGCGCAGGTCAACTTCCGTAGGTCTAACAGCGAGTAAGGAGGATATTTATGAAAACGGCGTATCGGATAGCGCTGGGCCTGATTGTGGCCTTAAGCGCAATGCTCAGCAATCTGAGTGCGGAACCGCCCCGAAATAATCGGGACTCCGCTGCGGCTCCGCAGAAAACACTGGAGGTGTCCTCCAAGATCGACCGCGTCACGGTCTATCCGGACCGGGCCTTGGTCACCCGCGAGGTCAAGACCGGCAACCTTGTAAAGGGTGTCTATGAGGTCCAGGTCAAAGACCTGCCGATGCCGTTGCAGAACGAGTCGGTCCGCGTCACCAGCAGCGACCCGGACAACCTCAAGGTCATCGGTCTTGATATCAAAACCTATCAACTGGAAAGACCACCTGAGGATAAAATCCGCGCCCTGCAAGACCAGCTTCAACAACTCCAGGATGCACTGCGAGTGATTGACGACAATACCAGATTGTTGCAGGCAGAACGCGAGTATCTCAATGCGGTCAAAGACGCGTTCCTGCGGGCCGCCACCCAGCCATCGGCTTCCGGCAAAGAAGGCACGCTTGAACCCCGCCTGGCGGTCAAGGATTACGAAGAGATGCTCAAATACTATACCGGCAAACTGCGGACTAACACCGAGGCCACAATGAAGGAAGACCTGAACCGCCGCGAGACCAATAAGAAAATAGCGCTGGTTAGTAATGAATTGTCCAAGCTGGGTATCTATCAGAACACTATTCCCCAGAAGAAATCAGTCAAGGTGAATATCGAGGTGCTAAAGGACGGCGACTACGGTCTGGCCCTATCCTATATTAACTTCGGGGTCAACTGGCAGGCCAGTTACGACATCCGGGTATTTACCGAGGCCAAGGAGATGGAACTCATTGCCTATGGCGTGGTCACCCAGAACAGCGGCGAGGACTGGCTCAACGCCTCGCTCTCATTCTCGACGGCCCGTCCGGCGCTCCAGGGCTGGCTGCCTGAACTCCCGCCCTGCTATGTCAACCTGCCTCATAATGTTGAGGTGATGGGTAAATACAATGATTTAAAGAGAGAGCAAAGCACACTGTCACAGAAGGATATTAATTATCAGGTTTTACTTTCTAATGATGGCGCTCAAAATTCAGTAGTGCCAGCAAGGCCACCGGCACCAGAAACAACACTGGGATTAGGCGGAACGACCATCAGAACCGACCTGGATAAGATGATGCTCAACCAGTATCTGCCTTCGGATGTGGCCAGCAGTTTCAGTTCGGTGGTGTTCCACACGCCCAAGAGAGTGGATATCCTGTCCGACGGCGCGCCGCACCGGACCTCGCTTTGGACCAATAAACTCCCGGTCCGGTTTGAGTATATATCCACGCCCAAAATCAGCCCTTATGTTTACCTCAGGGCCCTGGGCACCAACAAGCTGGCCACGCCTATCCTGCACGGCACTATCAATGTGTTTATGGGCAGCGATTTTATCGGCTCGTCCCAGACCGCCAGCATCCTGCCGGATGAGGAGTTCGAACTGACCCTGACGGTCGATGAGAATCTCCGGGTCAAGCGCAAGCTGGAGGAAAAGGAAGAGAAAGGCCCGGGCTTCTTCGGCTCATCCAAACACATCACTTATTCCTTTATTATTGAGTTGGAAAATTATAAGAAGGAGAACAGTATTGTCACTCTGGTGGACCAGATTCCGGTCAGCCAGAATGAGAATATCACCGTAGAACTGGGCCAGTGTTCGGAACAGCCGGTTGAGAAGGGCAAGGACGGTAAACTCAAGTGGAAGTTCGACCTGAAGCCCAAGGAAACCAAGAAACTGACCTTTACGTTCACGGTTTCCCTACCCAAGAACTACGACCCGGCGTTTTATAACGAGACCTTTACCCAGGACCAGGGCATCCAACAGTTGAAGATGAAGAAATATTAGAGAACAAATAAAGTCCCCTCTATCAAGAGGGGAATAAAAGGGGTGTGTAAAAGTGTTGACACACCCCCAGACCCCCTCTTTTTAGAGGGGAGTTAGGAGAAAACCAGTATGAAACTGAAGAAACTATTGGCTACCGCAATCGTAGCCATTGCGCTAACCTCTGCAATGGCCGCAGCCCAGACCACGGAGGAGAAGGACAAGACCGCTCCGCCGGTCAGGAAAATCGTGCTCTACAAGCACGGCATGGGCTATTTCGAGCGCGTCGGCAAAATCAGGGACGATGCCGTCGTGACTCTCGACTTCAAGACCGACCAGATGCAGGACCTGCTGACCTCGCTCTATGCCATCGACTACGGCAAGGACTGCAAGATCACCTCCATCGGCTACGATTCCAAGGACCCGATTGACAAGCAACTGGAGAATATCCTGATTCGGGTGCCTGAGGGCTCGGCCCTGACCCAGTTCGTTACTCAGCTCAAGGGCGTCCGGGTGGAAATTAAGGTCGGCACCGAGACGGCCCGGGGCAGTATCCTGGGCATCGAGCCGGTCAGCCAGAAAGTTGATGACGCGGTCCTGACCGCCTTCAAGGTGGTCTTGTTAAAGGAAGACGGCGCCATCCAGCCCTTCAACCTCTTCGACGTCTCGTCCATGAAAATCCTGGACGCGCGCATCCAGGAAGACCTCCAACGCATCCTGGACATCTACAAGAACTCCAAATACACGGACCGCAAGCAGGTGCGCATCCAGACCGTGGGCAAGGGCGAGCGCAATATCCAGATCGGCTACCTGATAGAAATGCCCATCTGGAAGACCTCGTACCGGCTCATCCTGGCTGAAGAACCCGCGGCCAAGCCCTATCTCCAGGGCTGGGCAATAATGGAAAACCCGACCGACGAGGACTGGAAGGACGTCAACATCTCTTTTGTGGCCGGCAATCCCATCTCGTTCAAACTGGATTTATACACCTCGTATTATCCCCAGCGTCCGGTGATAAACCTGGCCAGCATCATACCGCTGGTTGGCGGATTGATTGCAATGGATAAGTTTGCCCAAAGTGATATGGGTCTTGATTTAAGTCTAGCGGAAGAATCTATGGAAAAAGATAACAACTACGATGCCAAGGGCTATGGCGGCGGCGCCCGTAAAAGCAAAAGGGTTGCTGCTGGCTACATGGATGCGCCGGCATCTCCGGGTGCGCCAGCTCCGTCAATGTCCCAGATGCTGGCCCGGTCGGTTAGTTCCATCGCCAGCGGCGTGCAAATCGGCGAGCTCTTTGCCTACGAATCCAAATCGCCTATCAGCGTCGGCCGGCGCCAGGCCGCCATGGTCCCGATTGTCACCGAATTTATGGACGGCTCCAAGATTCTCTATTACCGGGCCGCGGTCTCGCCCAAGCTCATGAACGCATTCTATTTAACCAACTCCTCCAAGCTGACATTGGAGACCGGGCCGGTCAACCTCTTTGAGGGTTCGACCGCGGTCGGCGAGGGACTGCTCAAGCAATCGCTCCAGCCCGGGATGAAGGAAATCATTCCCTTTGCCATCGAGGCCGGCTGCTCCATCGAAACCATCGGCAAGGACGAATACAAGCCGATTCACAAGGCCAGCTTCGTCAACGGCGTCATGGTCCTCAGGCAGTTCCTTCTCAAGGAAACGGCCTATAAGTGCATCAACAAGAGCCCCAAGGGTTTTACCTTCTATTTAGACCATCCCAAGTCCGGCGGGTATACCCTGATAGATACGGCTAAGCCCGAAGAAGAGGTGGCCGGGTACTACAGGTTCAAGATGGATTTGGCAGTCGGGAAAACATTAGAATTCAAGGTATCGGAACAGCAGGAGGTGGCATCGCAGGTCTATGTTCAGAACCAGTCCCTGGACCAAATCCGGTTCTATCTGGAACAGGGTTATCTCTCCGGCAAGGCTAAGGGCCTGCTTAAAGACGTGGTCGGCTATATGAACAGCATCGCCGAATATGAACGGGTGATTCAGGAGGCCCGGAAAGAGAGCGAAAAACTGGTCAATGACCAGGAGCGCTACCGCAAGAATATGCAGATACTCAACACCAATAATCCCAAGGAAAGCGAAAAGCGGGCCGAGTATCTGGAGCGGTTGACCAAGATTGAGGAACGGCTGGAGAAACTTGATAATACCATCCGGGAAACAAGCGAGAAACAACGGATTATCCGCGCCGAACTCAACCAGAAGGTACAGGGCTTTACGGAAGAATAAACCAGAGCGAAGCCTCCCGTTAGGGACTAATTAAATCCCCCCAGCCCCTTTGTCAAAGGGGGTCGGGGGTTGTCGGATAAATCAGACCGCTACATAATTTATTGTAGCGGTGCGATTTATCGCATTTCTACATTACATAACCAAGTATGTAGATTACTAACTCGGTTGAGTTGTTTCCTGATACATACGCCTGCCATAACAGCGTCCTATCGGCCGCCACCGGCATCAGGACCGAGCCGCCGTTACTAATCCCCGGGGCATCAACCGCAGGAGCCATGACCTGCAAAGCATACTCAGCGCCCACCTGACGAAAGATGTATGCCATCATCCCACCGCTCACATAACTCTGGTTGATACAGGCAATGGAGACAATCACGCCTTTAGTGTTG
Organism: Planctomycetota bacterium; assembly: GCA_016235865.1. Classification (NCBI taxonomy): domain Bacteria; kingdom Pseudomonadati; phylum Planctomycetota; species Planctomycetota bacterium. Next base: position 588,325 of record JACRIK010000003.1, read on the forward strand.
AGCGGAATAATCCCGGACAGGTCAACAGTCGCCGGTTGGGTGGTGGCAACAATCCCGCCCAGGTCCAGGGCAGTCGCCGGCACCGGAAGCATAGTTAGGACATCCCCGCCGCCCACGCCTGGGGCTAACTTGGCCTGTGTTACCGCTCCGTTCTGTATCTTTTCCGTACTCACGCTGTCTACTGCCAACTGACTACTGCCTACTGCCGAAGATGCAATCTTCGGCCCGGTCACTGCTCCGTTAGCGATTTCGCTGGTTCCGACTGCTCCGGCCGCAATCTCGGATGAGCCGACCGCATTGGCTGCAATCTTGGCCGCGGTGACCGAGTTGCCGGCCAGTTTCGCCGCGGTGATTGAGCCGTCAATAATCTCGGCTGTGCCGATAATCCCATCCGCCATCTTCTCTTTGGTAATTGCGCCATCCCGGATTTTCTCTTTTGTTATTGCGCCATCCTTGATATCGTCCGTGGCTACCGCATTTGATGCGATGTGGTTTGTAGTTACGGCATTAGGCGCTATCTTGGTTGAGGTTACAGCCCCATCCTTGATTTCGCCGGTCTCAAGTCCCGGTGTGATGGGCCTGATTGCCGGACTGACACTCAGTTTCTCCGGCGTGACTGCTCCGTCTGCAATCTTAATCGAGGTTACGCTCTTGTCGCCCAGTTTGCCGTTGGTTACGGCCTTAGGCGCAATGTTCTCGGTCTTTACTTCTAATGGTTTTAATGACATAAAATTCTCCTTTTACTCGCTGTTAAACTTCAGTTGTTACTGCGAGTTATCCCGATAGTATTTGTCGGGACTCTTTGCCACAGAGGCCCCGCCCTTTGAGTTGCAAAGAGCGGGGCTTATCTGTGTTACCGTTTTACGGTATGACTACCTGGATTTCCAGATAGAGCTGGCCATCCAGCATCCGGTAGACGCAGAATGATTTATCCGTCACAATGGTCTTCTGGAACTCCACGAAGCTCGGCTCCTGGAGTTTCTTCAACACACTGTTGATAACCTCGTTCTGTTTGTCCATCACGGTCGGGTCGTAATTGGTTTGGACAATCACGACGCCGGACTGGACCAGTTGCTGGGTTAGGGCGGCCCTCAAGGTTTTCTGGAGCGCCGGGGCAACCACGCTGAGCGGGCTTCCATTGATAACCAAATCACCAGAACGTATCCTTGACAGGTTATCGCCGGAGAGCCAGCGAACAGCCAGAGGCACCGCACCGGGTTCACGGACATCGCCCGTAAATCTCATAGTGCTTATGGTAACCCCATCTGCCCAGTGGCTGCTCTTTTCGTCCACGGCTTCCTTGAAAATCTTCGCCTCTATCCCGTCAATCGTGGCAAAGGGTTTTGCCAGGTTGCTCTGCCATTTGCCGAAGGCACTCTTGATTTTCCCAAGTTGCCTGCCGATAACGGTAGCGGCGTCAAGGCCGGACCGGGTTAAGGCAGTGACCGCCTGGGTCCAGACCTTAAACCCACGGCCTGAGGGTTCAGCCAGTTTGGACTGATACGCTCCCTCATCCGGAACCGCCAATTCTCTTTTCTGGTTGATGCGCATGGCATTGACCTTGAGGTCTTCTGTCCATTGGTCAACCGAAAGGTCGGCTGGCGGCAATACCGAAGGTATAAAGAACCTTACAGCAGATTTTATCTCTGACATAAAATTCTCCTATTCGCAGATTCACAAGTTTAGATAGTTCAGGGGTCCACGGAACCTGTTGAAATGATGAGCCGATGAACTTTACCCCCACACCAATGCATTGGTGTGGGGGTGTAGGGCAAGTAAGCCATCCATCCCGCCGACAGGAGGCAGAATGCCTGTCTGACAACCTACCTGCTCTTGTTGGTCGAAACCACAGATGCACACAGATAAACACAGATTACCGGTGTTCATTCATAGTTGCCCCAATAAAAATCCCCCTTCATCCCTCCGTACGGAGGGAAAAGAGGGGGATTTAATAGTATCCCTATCTTTTATGCAATGTGCTTATACCATAACCGTTTGCTCCTCTTTAATCCTTCTCCTGAAATCCGTCAGCACCTCTTCAGTAGAGGGCATTCCGAACGAACCAAGGGTCCGCCTGAACTTGACCGCAGTTGGTTCAGTAGAAGCCCCTCGGAGTTGGTCAATCGCACTGGCCGCCTCGTTGAATAACTGGCTGGCCTCGTCCAATTTGTTGTGCGAGGCATAGAGGGCGCCGAGCCGGGCCGCGGCTCCGGCAATCAGGCGATGATATTTGCCTCCCCTTGAGAGCGTCAGGGATTTGTGATAGAGTTCTATGGCGGTCTTGTGTCCCCGGCCGTTTTCGGCCGCCTCGGCCATATTACCGTAGGCAATGGCCTGGGTTTCCTTGTCTTTATGTTCCTGGGCCAGGGTGAGCGTCTTCTGGAACAACTCAAAGGCCTCCAGGGACCTGCCCCGGGCTAATTCAATTAAGCCCAGATTATTAAGCGCAGTCATTATGGCGCCGGGCAAATCAATCTCTGCGGCCGGTTGAAGCATCTCACTAAATGACTTCTCGGACTGGTCCAGTTTATTGAGAGTCAGATAAACCATTCCCAGATGCCCCAGCACGCCGATTCTGGCCTTAATCTCGCTTGTCTTTTGGTAAAACCCGTTTGACTTCTCAAAATTCTCTATGGCCGAATCAAAGTCGCCCTCAAGAATTCCAAGTACGCCAAAGATGGAATACTCAAATCCCAGCCACACGTCATTCTTTACCTCTAAATGAATCTCTGTGGCCTTGTTAAGCAAATCCCTGGTGGTTTTGTAATCCTGTTTCCCGAAGGCGTCAGCCGCATCAGAGAGATACTGGTTCGCCTTGGTCTTCTGGGCCATCAGGGGCTGTTGCTTATCATAGTAATCAAGGGTGTTCTTCTTGATGCGCTGTCGTTGCTCGTTAGTCAGTTCCGGCCTGGGATAAGGGCTTTCACCGACCTTGGTCAACAGGACGCCCATCCGCAACTGTTCCTTTAACTCCTCTTTAGGCGCTTCCTTCTTGTGCAGTTCAGCCCAATCGTTTATGGAAATCTTCTCGCCTTGCTTGACCTTGTCAAGATACTCTTCCACCAGACGGCCCATCGTTATATATTTTTGCTTGGTATTCATATTATGCCTCCTTTTCTTAGAGCCAGTTAGACCTATGGTCGTTACTGGCTCTTAGACCCCGCAGAATTGCGGGGCTACCTATTTTTATTATGTTTCCTTCTCATATATCTGCTTATATCCGCCACGGGGTTTTCAATCATCCGCTCAATGAGTTGCTCCTTAAGTTTATCATAAGACCGGCTGAGCCGCTGCCGGACATCGTCACAGGATATATTTAAAAGCTCGGCGATTTCCTGGCAGGAACGCCCGTCAAAGTATTTCATCAGGACCACATAGCGATACATCTTGGGTAACTTTTGCACCTCTTCGCGCACCACCTGTTTGGCTTCATCACTGAAGGGAAAGTCCATCGGCATACCTGTGCCGGCCGGGATTATGTCTATCAGGTATAGCGTCTTCTCGCCGCCGAAGTCATCTTTCGCCTGGCCAATCGGAGTATATAATGAATGGATTTTTATCCGCTTCCAGGGCTTATCATCTTTATCATCTTCATCTTTATCCGGGTCGTAATAGCCCGGCGATTTGGCCCTGATGAACTCAAGGTAATAATTTCCGATGATGCCCTGGGGTTTTCCTCCGCCGAAATATGCCTTACCGAGCAGGCCCTTTAGCGAGTCGCCCTTATAAAATTGTATCCGGTCAACCACCCGTTTCCAGACCTCCTGAGTGAACTCGTCCAGGTCCTCGGTGGAATACAGGCACCTGCGCGCCTCCTTTTCCACATAACCGTGGTAGAGTTCGTAGAGTTTTGCCATTGCCTCCTTGGCCGGTTCGCCCCCTTGTCTGGTAAGGTCAAGCAACTCCTTTTCATTAACTTGTTCGTCTTTCATAATATTAACCTTTCTCTTACGGACTGTTAGGCCTTTGGAAGTTGACCTGCGCACACTTCGTGTGCTCGGAGTCACGCTTCGCTTAGTCCCAGTCCGTTAGACCCCCGCTTACGGCGGGGGCAATCAGGCCTGCCTGCCTTTGACATGGCCTATACTAAATATCCTCCTCTCTCCCTACTTAATATAGTGATAAAAAACGGAAAAGGTGACAAGAAATCGCGACTAAATCTGAAAACATTTCAGGAAATTATCTTAACTCATTATTAGGTAGTGGATTATGTTAAGGTAAGAATCAGCCAAAATCTTAGAGGGGGGAGGGGATACCCTATCCCATCCGGTCTGTCAGCACTACGGATACTACAAGCCGGCATCACGGATACTACACGCCGGGACATCGTATACTACAAGCCAGTCCGGCTGATACTATAAGCCAACTTGGCGTATAGTGCGAGTGAATTCGGCTGCTACTACACGCCGACTTGGCTGGTAGTGTATGCTATCTAACGGTATACTACGAGCGAATTTGGCTGGTAGTGCAAGCGGAATGGCCGGATACTACACGCCGACTCGGCTGGTAGTATATGCCATCTGACGGTATACTACATGCGAAGCCAGCTGCTACTACACGCCAATCCGGCGGATACTACGAGTTAGGTTGGGTAGAGGTATAGAAGCGCCCCCTCTTTATTTTGCCTTTTCTATGGTCTCTGGGGTTTGGTCTTCCGGGAATATTTTATCGACCCACTTCTGCCATTCGGGATAGTCCTTATCATTCTCAAAGCGTTTGGAGAGCGTTTGGGCAACCGCTTTAAGGTTATCCTTAAGAGCCGGAACTTTCTTAAATAGCGGCGAATCTATTGGTGCGGGAGAATTAAATTCATCCCATTTCTCCTTTGACCATTCTGTATTATCTGCGACGTATTTTATTGTAGGGTCATAATTAAACATACCTATTAACCTGAGAAATTTAAGACCTTCTGATATGCTTGTAACCTCAGATAATTTCTTAGTGGCGATGGCAATCAATGTTTGCTTCTGAGATTCATTCAATGACCACTTATCCATATCAGCCTTTACATTCTGATCGTCTAAATCGTATAGGGTATAAAGCGAAAAACCAAAGGACAGGAATTTCCGGTTTGGCATTGAGGGATTATTCTCGGATAGGCGCTTGATTAATTCAACCGTCTCAGAAATATTACCATATAACTGGCATCTTCTAAAAAGATAACCCAGTACCTCGCTGTTATTGGAATTGTCCAATAAATCCTGCTTCTCTGCCAGAAAGACATCTTGTTTACCTCTCCATTCCTTCAGCCATAAGTCCTCTATTGCCCTAATTGCCTGCAGTGAGACAATCTCCTGACCGGCCCATAATGAGAAAATAATGTGGCACTCGTTTCCCTTTTTATACCCGAATAGTATCATTTTCTGGTTTTTATTGTCAGGAGGCGGACTAAGCGGAATAGCTATAGGAATATTTAGAGGTATGTAGCGTCCCATATACAAGTCATCGTAATAGGGATTATCGTCTGGAGGGTTAACCATCCGGCTAATCAGGATTTCCTTTTCCGGGACGTCGCCAAAGATAACCGAATGAACCTTGATTCTCTCGTCAATCTTCACTTTTTCCCAGGGGTCATAACCATGTTTATGCCTATCCGTCTCCTTATTAACAATATCTATAATAATGTCTTTTATATCCTTCGTGGTATCATCAACTTTAGTTTCAACTTTCTCTGGTTCAGGTGCTGGTTTAAGTTCTGGCTTGGGAGCTAATGGTTCTCGTTTCAGCATTTCCCTATCTGCAATAATGCAGAAATCTGCATTTCCGATGTAGTCATCTATACCATTCCAGGCGCATCTTATGAAAAATAACACTTCGTCAGGATATTTCTTAAATTCCTTAAAGTCCTGATAAATATTATTATCGGTTTTATTATCCACCACCTCGGCTGTTTTGTCTATCGTAGGAAGCATTTGAGTGGAAGTGCTGACGCATGACATCATACACGGGACAATAAAAGTAACTGCAATAATTTTAGGAAACAAACATCTTATTTTCCTCATGGCAATTATTTCACTGTTCTAACCCAATTATCTTCCTTATTGACAATTGTATTTGCTAATGGCCCATCAGTTTTTGGCGTTACTCTGGTTATATCTGTACCATTACCAAAACCCCTATCTTGAGATGGGTCGTGAACTATACCCGTATCAGGTTGCTTGATCGCTTCACGAGTTACGCTATTATATACTATATGTTGAATATGTTCCCATTTCCACCAATACAGATATCTGATTTCACCCGTGGTTCTATTTTTAGCAATAAGCCAGGTAATAAAAATCCTTCTGGCATAAAATTCACTGAGGGTCGTATTACCACTTTGAGTGCCGATGTTTTCTGTTGAAGGGGTATCGTTATTGTTGACACTTTGGGGTTGATTATTACTACTAAATGCCCTTGAACTACCAGTATTAGTCATCGGAACATCAGGGCCATCCTGGTCTAATGATTGAGCAACTCCAGGTTTGAGTTGACTTTCTAAAGTGAGTGGTGGGGTTGGTGGAGAATAAACATGTCTTGTAGTATGGGATATAACATTCTGCAGAAAGCCCAATACCCAGGTGTCCACATACGCCGCACCAATATCAGTAGTGCTTATCTTTGCATTTGCTACAAAGAATATAGTAGGCCCTGCTATAGTAATGCCCCCTGTAGCTGTGGGGGTAATTTTAGTTGGAGGTGGGGTTGATTTAAAAATAACCGGATTTACGTTGGTGAAATCTGTTGGAATAGCAGGTATTGGTGCAGGAAGGGTTCCGGTAATAGGCGCTCCCCTGTTCGGTATTACAGTTATTATTATATTAATAGCAGGATTGTTTTGCCTTGCATGTACTGTGATGGTTCGTGTTACCGGGCCGGATGGCGTTATTGTTCCAGACCCGCCTTGAATATCTACACCTGCACCATCTGTTGCTGTAACACTCCAAGTACCGTTGATGGATGGCAACACTACGGTAAATGATACAGGGAAACATACCGGTAGAAATGGAAGCGGGTCGGATTTCCCGTCTGCGCCTTTAATCTCCGGTTTCTGTTCCTTTGTTGCCTTACTCTCTTGCTTTAATTCTTCTGCCGCCTGATGCTCAACCCCCTTACCTGCTTGAGCCTCAAGCTCATTTATAGCTGCCTGCATCTTATTTTGGTAGGCGTTCCAGTCACCATGCATCATTGCATCCTGGGCTGATTGCAATTTTGATACGAGTGAATTGTATATACCCTGATTCCTAATCTGGCCGTTCTGGTAATAATGAGAAAGCAAATCTATAATATAGCCAATTGTGCGCTGTAGAGTATCACCATAACTCTCTTGAGAATAGTCGCTGGTGTTTCCTGTCCTGAATGCCTGCACCCGGTAATTATATCTGGTATTTTGTTCCAGGCCGGTATCCGAATAAGAAGTCACGCCATAACCAACCGTAGCTATTGGAATGAACTTGTGATAGACATCCATACGCTCTACTGTAAAACCCTCTGCGGCAGGTGAGTTATTCGTCCAACTAATGTCAACCTGTGAGATAGAGGCGGAATTAGTTGAAAGATTTGACGGCGCTTCTAACCAGGTTAGCGCATCGGCTTCATTAGAATAGTCGCTGTTGCCCGTTTCATTATAACACTGGACACGATAAGAATAAGTCGTGTCTTGAGTGAGTCCGCTATCTGAGTAATTGACCTGAAGACCTGGTGTCTCACTATCGGAAAGTAAAGAAACCCAGGCAATTGGCGCATAATCCTGATAATTATCTTTACGTTCCACCACGTATTCTTTGGCATCGGTTGCATTATGCTGCCAGGTGAGATTTATTTGGGATGACGAGATTGCGGTCGCCACCAAATTACTCGGAGCGGCCGGCGCAGGAAGCGGAAGCAACCGGACACTTGACTTGAGATATGAATCCAAATGATTCCAACCCCAGCCATATCCAATCGGGCGATCAGGCGAGCCGTCCGCAAAGGCATGAAATATCGCGGCACTGCGGCTTAACAACCTGAAACCCAGCCGTAAAGGC